>JAQUZA010000179.1 GCA_028691595.1 Candidatus Rifleibacteriota bacterium | reverse complement strand
GCATTGGCCATCTGGGCAGACATCATGCAAGACTTCTGGCTGAAATCAGTGGTGCGCACCTGGTCGGTATATCAGATGTAAACGAAGAAGCCGGTCGCGAAGCAGCAGAAAAATACAATGTCCCATATTTTAAAGACTATCGCGATCTTGCCGGTATCGCTTCAGCAGTAACTGTTGTTGTGCCGACTTTTCTGCACCATGAAGTTGCCAGATTCTTTCTTGAACGCAATGTGCATACATTTATCGAGAAGCCGATCACCAAAACTCTTGAAGAAGCGAATGATCTTGTTGCCCTGGCCGGAAAAAAGCAGCTTACTCTGCAGGTTGGCCATGTTGAGCGCTTCAATGCCGCCATTATCAAATTGCAATCCCTCTGTGACAGCCCAAGGTTCATCGAGTGCCAGCGTATGGGCCCCTTCTCGCCCCGAATCCAGGATGTCGGCGTAGTCCAGGATCTCATGATCCACGACATAGATATCGTTCTTTCCCTTGTTAAATCGCCTATCAAGAGGGTAGATGCCGTCGGAATTCCGGTTTTGACCGAAAATGAAGATATCGCCAATGCTCATATTGTTTTTGAAAACGGTTGTATTGCCAATCTTACTGCATCACGCATCAGTGATGAAAAAATCCGTAAACTGCGAATTTTCGAGATGGATAAATACTGTTCCCTCGATTACGCCAACCAGGCTATAACTCTGCGTCGTAAGTCAAACCTAGAAGTAAAGATCATCCAGGAAGAACTCGAAGTGCATAAGGCCGAACCACTGCGCCTTGAGCTCGAACACTTTATTTCCTGCATCAACGAACGCCGCAAGCCTCTGGTTACCATTGAAGATGGCAAGAATGCCCTTGAAGTTGCTCTTGAAATACTTGAGCAGATCAAGATCAATCTGCCTTCTTCGCACTGATAAGACTCTATGGCTTTTGTCAACAGTCTTGGCCGCTTCTTTTTTGAATGGCGAGATAAGCTGCCGGTTCCTCTTGCCGTGGCAATGATCTCGTGTGCCCGCCCCCGTCCTGCCAACTGGGTAATCGGTATGCCCCTGGTGCTCGCCGGCGAGGCCCTGCGCGTCTGGGGGTTGATGCATATTGGCCCAACCACCAGAACCCGTGAAATTTGTGCTGATCGCCTCGTTACCTCAGGGCCTTACAGTTGCTGTCGAAACCCCTTATATCTTGCCAATCTGCTTAAAATTACCGGTTTTATGATGATTGCCGGAAACCTGAAGTATGCGGCTACGGTGCTGGCATTTTATTGCGTAGAATTTTCAACGATGATTCCTTATGAAGAAGGGTTTCTGGCCACAAAGTTTCCAGAAGAACATCGTCTTTACCGTGATTCTGTTCCGGCTTTTTTTCCTAAGCCCCCGGCTGGCAAGGGTTTTGATGCTGCGCCAGCATACGATCTGAATGAGGCGTTGAAATCTGAACGCCGGACATTCGCTTCAACATCGGCAATTCTTCTTTTACTTGCTTTCTGCTCTATCTTCAGACGGGAGAACCGCGCTTGACCAGTTCGCAACCAGCTTTGAGCGCTTCGCCGCGCAAAATGTTTTTCCTGGCCGGAGAACAGAGCGGTGATCTGCATGGTTCGCTTGTTATCAAGCATCTTTTGCAGATAATGCCCGATCTGCAGATCGATGGCATTGGTGGCCCGATGATGAAAAGTGCCGGAATGAACTGTATTCACAGCAGTGACGAACTGGCTGTAATTGGCTTCGTCGAAGTTATCAAAAATCTTCGGCATTTATATAACATTTTAAGTGATGTCAGAGACTGGTTAACAAAAGAACGCCCTGATATGATCGTGCTCATCGATTATCCGGGTTTTAATCAGCGCGTGGCCGAGATCGCCCGCGGTCTGGGCATTCATGTGCTTTACTACATTTGT
Organism: Candidatus Rifleibacteriota bacterium; assembly: GCA_028691595.1. GTDB lineage: Bacteria > Muiribacteriota > Ozemobacteria > Ozemobacterales > Ozemobacteraceae > Rifleibacterium. The sequence goes on along the minus strand of JAQUZA010000179.1, from coordinate 4,742 downwards.
CCGCAGGTCTGGGCCTGGCACGCAAGCAGAGTAAAAAAGTTTACCCGCCTGATCAATGAGGCCGTGGTTGTTTTTCCATTTGAAGTTGATATCTGGGCTAAGACCGGGTCAAAAGTTAACTGGTTTGGTCACCCGCTGCTTGGCATATCTGAACCATCAGCCCCCCGAGAAGAAATAATTAAAATGCTCCAGGTCGGCGATGCTTCTCTCGTAAGCCTGCTTCCAGGCAGTCGCACCCAGGAAATTTATTATATTCTGCCGGTGCTTCTCGATGCCGCCGAGTTAATTCTCGCAAAACGTCCGCAGACAAGATTTCTTTTGCCCGTTGCCAGCACTATTGACGACGAGAGAATTCTCGCTCACCTCAAAGGCAGAAATCTTCCGATTACCATGCTGCGTGGCCAGACCTATGATGCCATATCGGTTTCAGATGTCTGTCTGGTTGCTTCAGGCACCGCAACCCTTGAAACTGCAATCCTCGGAACCCCAATGGTGGTAGTTTACAAGGTTAACTGGCTGACTTCACTGATTTCAAAATTCGTTATCGAAGCCGAACATATTGGCCTCCCGAACGTTATTGCCGGTCGCCGTATCGTGCCTGAATTCATCAGGGGTGATTTCAAGGCAGAGCTTATCGCCAACGAAGCCCTCGACATCCTCGGAAACCCCCAAAAACAGAAAACAATGCGCGAAGAACTCGCCAGAGTTCGCGCCAGCCTCGGTGAGGTCGGTGCCAGTCGCCGCGTAGCAGAACATATTGCCGCAACAATACAGGAGCTGAGACAAAAGTGAAAACACTCAAGCGCGTTCTCAGCTATTTTGGCGACTACCTGCCATACCTGTTTACTGGTATTTTTTGCAGCGCCATTGTCGCAGTCTGCACGATTTTTCCGGCCTGGGTAATGAAAAGCGTTGTTAATGATGTTCTTGTCAGCCGCGATCTCGGAGTTCTGCACTGGATAGCTCTGGCACTTATCGTTGTCATGTTTGTCAAAGGCGTTGCGCATTTTCTGGAAACTTATCTGATGCACTACGTCTCACAGAGTATTCTCAAAAGAATCAGATCGGCATGCTTCGACCGTATGCTCGAATTATCGTTGTCTTTCTACGAAAAACAGCGAACCGGGCAGCTTATGAGCCGTATTACCTCAGATGTTCTTGTGCTGCAGAATCTTCTCACCAGCTTTTCTTCGCTTATTGGTGATGTAATAGCTTTCACAGGCTTTTGTATTTATATTTTCTACCTGCACTGGAAACTTGCCCTAATATCAATTGTCATTATTCCGTTCATTGGTGCTTTGATAAATCAATTCAGTCGCAAAATGAAAAAGATTGGCTCAAGAATGCAGAGCCGTATTGGTGATATCTCTTCTGTCCTGCAGGAATTCATTACCGGGGTTAAGGTTGTTAAATCTTTTACTCTTGAAGACTTCGTCAGGGGGCGCTTTGAGCAGGCCAACGGTGCCAATTTTTCTGAAACCATGCGCGGCGGTCGCATTAATGCCGCTACTACGCCTGTTATCGAGTTTATAAACACCTGTGGGCTTGCCATAATTTTCTGGTATGGTGGCTACGAAGTTATCAGGGGCAACCTGGATGCCGGGCAGCTCATCAGCTTTTTAACTGCCCTGGTTGGTCTGTTCTCGCCGATAAAGAACCTTTCGCGCATGAGCAATATCATTTCTCAGTCAGTCGGGGCCGGTGAAAGAGTTTTTGAAGTAATCGATGCCCATGTTGACGTGCAACAGAGCAAAAACGCAATCGAAATCTCGGGGTGTCGTGGTGAAGTCGAGTTCTGCGATGTGTCTTTTGCCTACAACGCCAATGAACCAGTGCTGAAAAAAGTTAATATCAAAGTCGCACCTGGCGAAGTGATCGCCCTGGTCGGCCCTTCTGGGGCCGGCAAAACGACTTTTATCAATCTTATTCCCAGATTCTTTGATGTTTCGGGTGGTGCCGTGAAGATTGACGGCCAGGACGTTCGCGACCTGACTTTGAACAGCATGCGCCGATTTATTGCCATGGTTCCCCAGGAGACCCTGTTGTTCTCTGGCACAATTGAAGACAACATCAGGTTCGGTCGCCTCGATGCAACACGCGATGAGATTGTCGAAGCTGCAAAGCTCGCCAATGCCCACGATTTTATTGTTTCACAGCCCAATGGCTACGATACCATGCTTGGCGAACGCGGCGTGAATCTTTCCGGTGGTCAGGCGCAGCGCGTAGCATTGTCGCGTGCCTTTCTCAAAGACCCTGGCATTCTGATTCTCGACGAAGCAACCAGCGCCCTTGATTCAGAGACCGAAAACCTGATCAAAGAATCTTTGAACAGGTTGATGACCAATCGCACAACTTTTATGATCGCGCATCGTCTTTCTACAGTCGTTAAGGCCGATAAAATAATTGTGCTGCAAAAGGGTGAAATTGTCGAAATCGGTTCGCACAGCCAGCTGTTGAGCCAACAGGGCTTGTATTCGCAGCTTTATCGCTCGCAGTATGCAGATCAGGTGAGCCTATGAACAGCAGTGTCATTACTTCGGGGCGACCACCATTGAGTTTGAGGTTCAAAGCCATGCTTTTGCTGGCCATGATCATTGTTCTCAATTCTCTGCTGCGCATCGATAAGACGGGATCTATCACCTGCGTTGAAAAAGGAAAGCTCGACAGGCCTTTCTTGATTGCCAGCTGGCATGGAACGCTGATGATACCTCTCTATTGTTTTCGGGGTCTTAATCTTGTTATCATGAGTTCGCTCTCGCAAGACGGTGAACTCATGGCGATGGTTATCGATTATCTGAAATACCTGACGGTTCGGGGCTCATCATCGCGTGGCGGAGCAAAAGGTCTGCTTGAAATGATCAGAATGGTTAAGGCCGGGCATAGCGCCGCTCTTACTGTTGATGGCCCACGTGGGCCAAGACATGAGGTTAAGCCGGGTATGGTAATGGTCGCACAGAAATCTGGAGCTTACATTATGCCGATTGGCGTAGCCTGTTCACGGTGCTTAACCCTCAAAAACTGGGACCAGACGAAGATTCCTCTGCCATTCAGCAGGGTGGTAATGCATGTCGGTTCGCCTTTTACTATCCCAGCAGATGCCAGCATTGATGAAGGCTGTGAAATGATCCGGCAAGGCCTGTTTGCCAGCACCCAACAGGCAGAAATTCAACTGAATAACGGAAAACTAAGTGAAGTCTGAAATTGTCGAAAAGAAAAAACTGCTGATTGTTGCCGGAGAAACCTCCGGAGATTTTTACGCAGCCTCATTGATCGATGTTCTGAAAAAATACGGCGACTTCGAGATTTTCGCTGTTGGCGGAATTCAGACTCAGCAACGTGATGTTACCATGCTTTGCGATAGTACCAACTGGGCTGCTATCGGCCTGTTTGAAGCATTTAAACAAGCCCCGGGGCTGTTTCTGGTTCTATACCAGCTTAAAAAATTCCTGCTCAAGAAACGCCCCGACCTGATTATCCTTGTTGACTATCCTGGTTTTAATATGCGCCTTGTGCATGCCGCAAATAAGCTGGGTATTCCCACCCTTTATTACTTCCCACCCAGCAAATTCGCCACCGACCCCGCAAGTGTCGCCGATGCTGCCAGCAGTATAACCAGAGTTGCTGCCAATTTTGCTTCTACATATGAAATTTATAAAGCCGCCGGTGCCAGCGTTGAATTTGTCGGGCATCCTCTTCTCGACCATGCCAAACCGGCCATGACTGCCGATGAGACTTGCCGTAAATACGGTCTGCAGCCTGATCGCCCCGTAATTGGCCTGTGTCCGGGGTCGAGGCGCAGCGAACTGGGCCTGTTGCTGCCAACAATGCTTGAAGCAGGCAAAATAATTCATCGACGCTACCCGCAGTTTCAGTTTGTGGTGCCGGTTATTGCCACCGAAGGCAACGAAGTCTTTGGGGTGCAAAAGTCAGCTCTGCATGAGCAACTCAGCGCCAGCGGCATTCCCGTTACGCTTGCTGAAGGCAAAATTTACGATCTGATGAAACTTGCCAGAATTTTGCTGATCAGCTCGGGCACTGCTACTCTTGAAGCCACTTACATTGGCACGCCTATGGTTATCTGTTATAAGGTTTCGCTTTTTACCGAAATTCAGGCCCGATTATTCTATAAACTGCCCAAATTTATTGGCCTGCCCAATATTATAATTAACCGAATGGCTATTCCTGAGCTGATTCAGCATGATTTGACTCCCGAAAACCTTGCAGAAAAAGCTTTTGAACTGCTTGAATCTGAAGAAAAATATGCCCAGCAGAAGAGAGATTTTGCTGATGTGGTTGCGCACCTGGGTGAGCCGGGGGCCCACGAAAGGGTTGCCGAAATGGTGGTAGACCTCCTTCGTTCCAGGAAAGACGGCAAATAAGAATGTCTGCCATGCAGATACTCAAAAAATCAGCTCTAATGTTTTCTCGCACTTTTTGCACCCTTCCAGAGAAAGCAGCTGCTTCTCTCGCCGTCAGCAGCGGTCTTGCAGCCTGGATCACCTGGAAAAGCGAACGACATAGAATTGAAAATTGCCTCGACCGGGTATACTTTCGCCTGAACCGTCGACCCCCGGCCAGTATCGACAAAATTGTCCGCCAGTGCTTTATTCATTTCTCTCTGGTAATCTGTGAACTATTGCGATTTCCCCTTCTTAACCAGGCTCAACTCGACAGGCGCGTTCCGCTTGGCAGCAGGGAGGGCCTCGATGCCGCAGTGAAAGAGGGCAGGGGAGTTATTCTCG
>JAQUZA010000178.1 GCA_028691595.1 Candidatus Rifleibacteriota bacterium | reverse complement strand
GACAGTGAAGGTGTCAGGGGCGAACTCTCCGGCGACAGCAAGGCCCATACCTGATTCAAAATGGTTATTAAGGCTGAATTTCTCAAGAATTGTGACCGGGCAGGTGCAGTGGGCAAATGTTACCTGAGACCCGGATACGCTTGACGGATTAGCCATAAAGCCCGGTTTTTTGGTTATGGCTTTTGTGACCATCATGGTTAGCATAGCCGGAACATCGCCTTCACAGGCAGCTGGAATTCCATCATCGTTAAGTCGGGCCAGGGCCAGACAGCCGGTCGTCTGGCTGCTTTCGAGCAGGTCAAAGCAACGCAGGGTCAGGGCGTTAAGCTGGTGCAATTTAACGGCGCGGGTCAGGCCACCATAAATTTTTGCGGCTCTGGCAAGTTCTGAGGTTCTGCCGCTGTCTCCGGGGCGATAAAAAGCTTGAGCGAATTCACCAAGTGATGCTGAATCAGCCTTTTCAACATATTTTTTAAATTGATCCATGCTGATCGAGACAAGTTTTATGCCCAGCTTCTGTTCGATAATTGAAGAGTCGGGCATACTGGCAATCAACCAGTCAGAAGGCGGGCCGATAATACCGGCAACCTGTGATTCAAGAGCTGAACCAGCCCGCATGCGGGCAATAAAATTTTCGATCTGGCTGGCGATGCTGCCGGCATTGCCATGAACGACGGCAGCGCCTGAACCCGGTTCGTTGGCGTTGAGCCAGCTGAGAATCTCGAGTGCGGCAGGAAGCGAATTGTCAGTGGTGGTGGCTGCAAGTAGAAATGGTGTGCCAGAGGCTTTGAGGGCTGGCCAGTGACTGAGAAAAATATTTTCGGTGCCGCCGGTCAAAACCAGAATGATCATCAGATCAAATTCTTCGGGTGTAAATTTCGGGGTAATTTTGCAATCAAATAACTGATTTGCAGCGGCGAGTAAATCTTCTGTGGCCGGTCGCGAACGCTCGATGTCGTGCAGTGGTGAACGCAGTATAAAAATACCTGTGCTGATAGTTCGCATCTTCAGGCGTTTTCTTCTTCTTCTGAATTCGAGGTATCTTTGGGGTCAGAAGAATCTTCGTTTTCGTCAAGGTCAGCAAAATCAGCAAAATTGTCTTCAGCAGGATCGTTGCCGCTTTGTGACCCTGCGACTTCGGCAAGTCTGGCAGCATTGTTATTTTTTTGAATTACATCGATAACCCAGCCGGCGCATATACTCACAGCGGCAACGAGCACGCCGATCAGTGCCCAATACGCACCGGTATTGAAAGAAAATGCATCACGATAGACCTCAAGAACCGGTCTGAACCAACCATCTATTTTAAGTTCTTTGCCGAGTTCAACGGCCTTGTTGTCGTAGATAATGATGATTTCATGGGTGAGAAAAAAGCCGGTGAAAATGGCAGCAAAAAAACCGCCAAAATGGTTGCGGCGCAGCATCAGCAGAATGCCGACACAGCAGGTTATCGCAACTGGTACACCTGCCCCGGCAGCACGCCAGTTTTGTGGCACGATTGGGGTAAAATCAAGAGAGGTTGAGGCTACGACAATTACAAAGCCAATTATGGCAATAATCTCGAGTGCACCGGGTAAGGTGCCAGATTTGTTTATAATGGCTTTATCAGCTGAGGCTGCAAGTTCCATAAATTCTCCTAGTTTTCTTCGCCGGACTCAAGAAACCGGCGCAGGCATGAATTGGTAAGAGCAGCATTGGGAGCACCCTTGACCCCACCCTTTTCGAAAGGAATATCAAGAATAAGCTTTGGGGTTCTTATCGGAGTCGTAATGATGAAAAAATCATGGCCGCCAACGCTTTTTAAGGTAACGTAATCTGCTGAAACCAGTTTCTTCATGATTTTTTCTATTACAGCAACTTCATAGCCCGTTCGCTCTGCGATTTCGTCTTTGTCCATTCTGACCTGGCGATTGGTAGGTTTGCCAAGTTCGAAATCCAGCTCGATCAGCTTTTTAAATATTGGCCAGGCCTCGGGGCCAAACTTTTGACTCATAAGCCGTGGCAGACCTGAGAATTCAAGCCATTTGGGAAAGCGAAAACACATTTTCTGCTGGCTCTCGACGGTTGTGGGTACAGATGATGTTGGGTTGCCCGGATTAAGAAACGATTGAAGGTCTCTGGGGTTAACCCGCCAGTCGCTGCCAACTTTGACTCCGGGCATTCTGCCGCTTCTCAGCCAGCGCCGCAAAACCTCGGTATTAATCTTCAGTATCTGCGAAACTTCTTTTAAATCAAGTAATTTTTGTGATTCTGTCATTTCCATTTCCTGGGTCGAATAAAAATCTGCAATAAAAAAGACTTTGCAATTTTGAGACTGTGAATTTTCATTCTAAACCATACCATGCACGCAGAGTAGTATCAAGCTTTTTAACGGTGAGCTAAAAGTCTTTACATAAAGTTGTATGTCGCATTATTATTGCCAGATGAAGAAGCTCGACTGGAAAAATGAAAATGGGGAACACTTTGAAAACCACGCGAACGATGTGCTTCTTCCCGTTTACCCATGGTTGTTACATGATTTCAGAGAAATACTTCAGGTATCGTTGCCTCAGACCAGAATTCTCGAAATTGGCTGCGGCCCCGGTTTTATGCTCGAACAATTTTCAAGGGTGTCACCATCTGGTCTGACCGGCCTTGACCGATGTTACCAGATGCTTACCCGCTCGCTTGCGAGTGGCAGATCTGGTGAGGCAGCGCTTGTTCAAGGGGATGCCTGCAACCTTCCGTTTGCTTCGGCCACCTTTGATGCCGTTTTTAGCCGTGGTTCGGTTTTCTTCTGGTCTGACCTGCCTTGCGCTTTTGCTTCGATCAAAAACTGTCTAAAGCCCGGAGGACAGGCGTTGATCGGCGGCGGATACGGTCTGAATACCCCACAGGAAATTATCGACGCTGTAGTTCTCACCCAGGCCGGCCGTGACAAGAGTGGCATTCCCAGGCTTGATACCTCATCTCTGGCTGAAATTGCCTGCGGCATAGGTGGCACAGCCCGAATTCTCCAGGCAAAAAAAAGAGGTTTCTGGTTGCACTGGCAACTATAACAGGGCAACCGTATTAAATTAATGAATTTCGGGTCTACGCACGGAATGAGGGTATAGAATTTCGTCATTCCCGCGCAAGCGGGAATCCAGTCTAATTGCAGGGATGGAGTGTTTTAGTGCGTTTGCCCTGCAGGTATAATTGCCTCTATGCAACGGTGTTAATCCGTGTTAGACTCACCCGCGACAGTGCGTCGCTGTGGCTTATTTCACTTTTCAGGAACCATGCATGAAATATCGAGTTTTGCTTCTCAACCCTGATTCCAGAACTATTCAGATCGAGAGTCGGGAACTTGCATCCAGGGGTATCAATGTCGTAACAGCCGGCAACGTTGAAGAAGCCTGCCGACTTCTGCGTGAAGATGGCCTAATTCATGTAATTTTAACTGAATGGGAGTTGCCCGTCAGTGATGAAGAAAGCGCTCTCGGCCGCAGCGTTACCCTCAAGGGTTCTGAACTGTTTGAGGAATTCAAGGTAATTCGTTTTGAAGTCACAATTTTTCTGTTCACCGATGCTGCCGATCTACCGCATTTTAATACCGGCGGCGATCTGAGTGGCTATTTTTACAAGGGTGATCATGATTACGACGATATTGTGCGCAAGATTCGCTCAGAAGTTATTAACAGCAAAAATCGCGCGCCCTTCTTCGAAAAGCTGCTTGAGTATTCGCGTAAATCCAAGGATTCATGGCATACTCCCGGGCATGCTTCGGGTTATTCGGTTAAAAACTCAATCTGGACCCGCGAATTTTATGAATTTTTCGGAGCAAATTTGTTTCGCTCAGACGTTTCGGTTTCGGTACCCATGCTTGATTCATTGCTGCACCCCAATGGTGTGATAAAAGAAGCACATGAACTGGCTGCACGGGCCTTCAGTGCACGTTATTCTTTCTTTTCAACCAATGGCACCAGTACTGCAAACAAAATTCTCCTGCAGACCCTTCTTAAGCCCGGTGATGCCATTCTTCTCGACCGCAACTGCCACAAATCGGTTCATTATGGCACAATTCTCGCTGGTGCCGAGCCGGTCTATCTTTCGCCGTCAATAAATAACCGCTACGGTATCTTTGGCCCGGTTCCAAGAAAGCGCATCATTGCCACCATGGATAAAGCCATTGCCATGGGCAAAAAGCTCAAGGTAATGATACTTACAAACTGCACCTACGATGGTCTGATTTATGATATTGCCGATATCGTTAAAGAGGCTCACAAAAGAAACATAAAAGTAATTGTCGATGAAGCCTGGTACGGTTATGCGCGATTTCATCCACATTTTTACCCCTGTGCTATGGAGGCCGGCGCTGATTATTCAACGCAATCGACCCATAAGACCATGAGCGCTTTCAGTCAGGCATCGATGATTCACGTTAACGACCCTGAGTTTGAGGATATTGATGATTTTTTTATGGAAAACTTCAATATGCATACCAGCACTTCGCCTCAATACCCTATGATTGCATCACTGGATGTTGCAAGAAAACAGATGGTGATGGAGGGTTATTCGCTGCTCTCAAGATGTATTGAACTTTCCGAGACTCTCAAAAAAAGTATCAACTCTCTTAGCAAATTCAGGGTTCTTGAGCTCGACGACCTGCTTTCAGATGAAGTTAAAAACGATGGAATAAGGCTTGACCCCACAAAACTGACGATTGACGTTTCAAAAACCGGGTTTTCAAGCAAAGAAGTCGAACATTTTCTTCTCGAAAAACATAACATTCAGATCGAAAAAACCACCTTCAACACCCTGACGGTTCTTATTACCATCGGGGCAACCCACAGCAAGCTGAATCGGCTGTTTCTTGCCCTCGAAAACATCGAAAAGATGAGTGGCACCCGCAAGCCTCGCAAACAGGCTGCCAGAAACGATTTCTTTCTCGACCTATCCCCGATGAAATTCATGCCACGCTTCGCTTTTTATGCTGATGGCGAAAACATACCGCTGGTAGACGCTGTTGACAGGGTTTCTGCGTGCATGGTGACCCCCTACCCTCCTGGCATCCCTCTTTTGGTGCCGGGCCAATCGATCAGCCGCACTGCAATCGAGGCTTTGAATTATTATCGTGACTACCATGTCGAGATTCATGGTCTTAAAGAAGGCCGAATCAATGTTCTGACGGCCGAAGAAGAAGCTCAGCTCGAAGCTGACGGTTACCGCATCAGTGACATAACCGAAACCGATGATTTGAAGTAAGCCGGCTGGTTTTTCAGTTTTTTTCGGGTTTCTTGAGGCTGAGAATCTTCAGATATTGCCCTGAAATATCCGGGAAATCTGAGAAAATGCCATCAATCTGCACTTCTTCAAAAAGTATCTGCAGAATCTTGTCGGCAGACATGCCAGGCGGCAGAGAATCAGCTCTGAAGGTGTAAGGGTGAACCTGCAGGCCACATTTGTGTGCCCTTGCCACCAGATCTGAAATTATCGGTTGCCCTTCCGGGTCGGTTCCGGTAATTATCTGTCTGATCGAAGGCCCGATGCCGAATGCATAAGAAGCAACTTTTTCGACAACAAAGTCTTCTTCAACCAGCTGAATGAGCTTGAGTTCACAATGCAGTTCATTTTTTATTCTTTGCAGTTCAGCAAAATCAAAACATTGCAGAAAGATTTTGTCGGCAGCAGTTTGGTAGCCATATTCAGCAAGGGTTTTCAGCACAATGGCAGTGATATCTTTGCCCTGTTCACGATGCCAGGCAGGTTCTTTTATTTCAGGGTAAATGCCGATATCGCGGCCGGTTGATTTATTGAGCCCCTGAATGAGCTCGATCTCTTCGCCAAGGCTGGCAAGCCTGAACTCAGATTTTGCCAGAGGAAACCGGCCGGGAAAAACGGCTTTGCCGGTTTCGAGATCGATTCTTTCGTTTACTTTAAGAGTCTTGATTTCGGCAAAGGTAAAATCAACAGCATAGTATCGGCCATCAGCACGTTTTCGTTCTGGAAAACGGCTGGCCACATCGGTTACGGTATCGAGATGAATATCATGAATTATAAGGGGCACGTCATCAGCGGTAAGCACCACATCCTGTTCGATATAATCGGCATCCATATTGTAAGCAAGGGCTTTGGCAGGAAGAGTGTGCTCAGGAAGATAGGCGCAGGCTCCGCGGTGAGCGATGTTTAATGGTTTTTCCATAGCAGAAATGCTTGATAAGCCTCCGATTAAAGAGATTGCCAGAACTGTCAGACAAAGCTTTTTCATGATTTTTTCTCCTGGTTCGTTCGAAAAAATTATAACAGTCTTTAACCGCCAATGCACATAATTTGCTTTTTTGCTCTCTTGCCCTGTCAAGAAAAAACGTATAGAATCAGGGCGTTTTCAAATAACTTTCGCAAAACCATGGAGAAGACATACAATGAAAAATATGTATAAGCTGCCTGTTGTCAGACTTGATGACGAAGAAGAAGAACCTGCAGGCTGCGAAGAAAAGGAAAAGGGCACCGAAGTTAACGAACTTGTCGAGCAGAAACTCCTTGAAAACCGGCAGATTTTTCTCTGGGGTCCCGTAGATGATGACACAGCCAAAGATCTTGTCAGCAAGCTTCTTTATCTTGAAGCCACCAAGCCGGGCGAAGAGATAACCTTTTTTATCAACAGCCCGGGCGGCATAATATCTTCTGGCATGGCTATAATCGATACAATGCAC
>JAQUZA010000177.1 GCA_028691595.1 Candidatus Rifleibacteriota bacterium | reverse complement strand
TGATTTTTGCCTGCGGCTCAGCTTGTTTGAATACTTTTTCAGCAGCTGTTTTTCGCGGCCAACAAAATCAAAGCCGTTTGAGGCGGCTTCAGAATCTGCCAGATCGGTGTCGGTATTTTGGGCAGCCGCAGAAACTGTCTGAACTAACGAGTTGGCCGGCCTCGCTTCATTTGTCTGATCATTCACTGCCGCCTTGATAAAGCCCCCAAAAACCCAGCCGATGTTACTCTTGTTTTTGATCTTGAACCAGTTACCGTTCAGGCCTTCAATTTGTGCCGCCGGGCCATTTTTGTCGAGTATTTCGATTCTGGTACCGTGCGGAAGTTTCTGCAGGAGTTTGCCGCTGGCGGCTGGAGTCGCACGCAGGCTCAGACCACTTTTGGCATTGACAATGCCAGTTTCTGCGCTTGCAGCCAAACTGCAGGTGGCAATAAAAAATGGCAGCAGCAGGGCAATACGACAGTTATTATGGGCAGATTTCAAATTTACTTCTCCGGTATTGGTTATCGGGGTTATTTTATCATAGTCGCTGTATCAACGTCAGATATCAGAAAAACCCAGCGCGGCAGAATACTGATGCGCACCGGTTCACCCTCGCGAATGCCTATTTTTTGCGCAGCGGCATCGTGAATGTCTATTTCGATGGTCAGCTTCTGGCTCTGACCGGTTTCGACCAGAATGGTATGCATTCTACCGCGGAGGTAGATTTTTTTTACCATGGCCGAAAAAACGTGTTCGAGGGTCTTTTCGTGCCCTGGCCGTTGAATGTAAACCGCTTCGGCGCGTATCCCGAACGCAACCTGTTGCCCGCGGGTGAATCTTTTCTGGCTGCAGTGGCACGGAATGGTCAGGCTTTCATTCATTGCTTCCCATCTGATGGTGACGCTGCCATCGACGACTTCCTCAACCCTTGCCGGGAAAATGTTCTTGATCCCGAGAAAAGAAGCGGCCTGGTAGGTGCGCGGGTAGTAATACATGCGTTCGCGGTCGCCACTCTGCAGTATCTGGCCGTTGAGCATGATTGAAATGTGATCGCCGAGAAAGAATGCCTCATCGAGGTCGTGAGTGACGATAAGCGTTGTGGTTTTAAAGGCATCGAGAAGTTCTTTGATCAATCGGCGTATTTCTTCGCGCATCGAATGGTCAATGGCAGAAAACGGCTCATCGAGAACCAGCAACAACGGGCGGGGAACAAGGGCTCTTGCCAGGGCAACCCTTTGCTTCTCGCCACCGCTGAGTTTGCCCGGGTAACGCTCGAGAATGTGGCCGATGCGCAGAAAGTCGATCAGGTGATCGACCAGAGGTTGAGCCTGCTGATGGTCGATTCCGCCCATGCGGATGCCATACATAATGTTCTCGCGCACCGTCATGTTCGGGAAAAGGCAGGTATCCTGGGGTACGTATGATATTTTCCGGTCGCGGGGCGGCAGACTCGAAATTTCGCTGCTGTTGATCAAAATGCTGCCACTGCTGAGGTCGCGTAACCCGACAAGGGTTTCCAGAAGAAAGGTTTTGCCGGCACCGGTCGGGCCAACAATTACGTGGCAATCGCCGGAAAAAATACTGATATCAATGTTTTCGAGACTGAAAGCGCCTGCCTTGGCGCATAATCTGTTGAATTCAATCATATTTTTTCTGCAGAATAAATCTCAGAATCAGCAATACCGAAAGACCGACGGCGAGTAGAATTAGAATCATCATTGCCATTCCTTCAATGTCAGCACTGCCAAGACGCATAAAAATCGAGACCGGCATGGTTTCGCTTTTCATTGGCATGGCTCCGGCAACCATTATCGTTGCCCCAAATTCTCCGATGCATTTAGCGAAGGTTATCACCGTTGCAGCCAAAATGCCCTTGCGGGCCATGGGCAGGGTAATGGTCATAAGTGCTTGTGTGGGGGTGGCCCCCAGAGTGCATGCTACTGCCTCGTAGCGCGGGGAAATCTCGTCGAAGGTGCTTCTTATTGTGCGAATTGCTAACCCGACGGTGGTTAGAAACTGAGCCAGCACAATTCCCGAAAACTCAAAAACAAATTGCCAGAGATTGTTTTGCACGCTGGCTCCAAGGCCGGTATTGAAAAAAATCAACAGCATGGCACCAAGGGCGACCGGGGTAACAATCAGTGGTAGTTCAAGCAGCGTGTCAACAACTGCCTTACCACGGAAATTGTAACGAGATAGAGCATAGGCAGCTGGAATTGCCACGGTTATCGCCAGAATTGTCGCTATAATTGCTGCTTTAACGCTTAGTGAAACCGAAAAGAAAACCCTTTCTGAGGTCAGCGCCTTAATCACCCGGCCTGAATCGAGAAAACTGAAAAGACTGCCGGCCAGCACCAGATAAAGTGCCGTTACCGAAAGGGCGATGGCAATCGTAAAGCGTTTAAAGTTCATGAAAATGCTCAGTGCATCCAGTCGGTTGGCACGGCGAAAGGTTTGCCGCCAACAGGCTTTTCGGCCCCAAGATACTCGAGCGCTTCATTTGCAGTGGTGAAATATTTGTATCTTTTGAAGAATGACAGGCCTTCCTCAGATTGCATGAATTCGATGAACTTCTTTGCTGTTTCAGGGTTTTTAGCGTATTTTGTAACGGCAACGGCCAGATAACTGATGCGTATTACTTCTTCCGGGCTCAATTTAACGGTTTCGATCAGTTCGGGGTTCCAGTTTTCAAAGACGCTCCAGCCAATAACAGCATCTACAGACTTCAGAGAAATGGCGGTGGCTGTTTTTTCGCAGCTTTCTGTGTAGGTTACCAGATTCTTACGCACTGCCGCTTTTTCTTCGGGCGAAAAAAACTGCTCGACCAGTTCAGTGGCAAAAACCCCAAGACATACTGATTCCGGGTTGGCGAAGGCCACTTTAAGGCCGGGTCTGCACAGGTCTTTCAGGCATTTGACATTGTGAGGGTTACCCCGCTGTACGTTGATTGCCGGTACGAGATAAACAACCGGGGTAATGGTAGTTTCGTCAATCTGCCCTTCGCGTTTTGCCTGATCGATAAAATCGATCGATCCAGGAAAATAGACATCGCCCTTTTTGGCGAGCTTGATCTGCGAGAGCAGCATACCAGAACCGCCGACACTTATTTCAACTTTTATGCCGGTTTTGCTTTCGAAGGCTTTGGCCAGTTCTTCGACCACAGGCGCTGCGGCAGCGCCAGCCATGAACAGCAGGCTTTCAGCAGCCCGGACTTCAATGACCGCAGAAAAGAGAAGCAGAATCGCCATTAAAACAGCCGAAAGACCTCTGGACATAGGGTTTCTCCGATATTAGAATAGGGTTAGGTGGTGCTTGGTAGTGCGTAATTTGATTGTAACCCACGGCCAAAAAAATGTTAATCATTTTTTATCGAAGAAGCCTGCAATCAACCAATTTGTGAACATTATATCCGGCTCTTACTCTGCCGGAAGATTTGAACAAAGCTTTAATTGCGGTTGCGAGGATTCTGCGGGGTGCGTTAAAATTAAACTGAGCCAGACAGTTTTATCTGATTTTTTGATGGGAGTGTTTTATGTCATTGTTTCAGAATCTGCGTGATAACCCCTTTTTTACCGATTTCTCTGACGACGAACTACGTATTCTTGCCGATTTTACCGAGGAGCAGAATTTTAAAGAGGGTGAAGTGATTTTAACTGAGCAGTCACCCACAACTGCCGTTTATTTCATTGTTCACGGCAGGGTTACAATTTTCAGGTCACTGATGGGTTGTTCGAACTTTCTGACCATTCTTGAAAAGAACGATATTTTCGGAGAAGTTGCCTTCGCAGATCAGCAAGCTCGATCTGCAGCCGCTAACGCCCTTGATGATACCACTGTCGCCAGGTTCAATTATGACCACTTTGACGTTATCCAGAAGCAGAGCCCTGCCATTGGCATGAAACTTCTTAAAGCTTTAATGCGCGAACTGACACAGAAGTTCAGGGCGGTGAATTCGGGCATAGATCTAAAATCTTCTGAGCAGACCATCAGTGAGCTGATTTCCTCTAAACAGAAAGTTAAGATTACCACTGAAAATGCTGAGTATATCTGTGCTATAATGTACGCAGACAAATCCGGTGTTAACCCGTTTGTAAAAATTGACCTGTCTGGCCAGACCATCTTGATTCCTTTTTCTCAGATACGGTCAATTGCGTTGCCAAACAAATACGGCAAATTCTGATCTGGTTTTATAACTGTACAAAAGTCCTGTCTGAAATTTTTGCTACGCCTGTTAAAATGAAGAAAAGTTGATAATCAGGCAATTTTGGTATTGTTGAGGCGGCTGATGAAACCCAGAAAGCAGTTTTTTGCTGCGGTATCATTAATAATGATTCTGTGCTGCCTCTTATTATCATCTGTGGCTTTTTCTGAATCAGCTGGAATCAAGCTGAGCGAAGAAGAGAAAGCCTGGCTTACAAACCACAAGGTTTTTAAAATAGGTATAACCCCAGATTGGCCGCCATTTGAATTCTTAGACGACCGTGGCAACTATCGGGGTTATTGTGCAGATCTTCTCAGGCTGATGCTGGAGCCGCACGACATTAAAATCAGTGTTGATTCCTCTGGCGACCCATGGAATCTGGTGCTTGAAAAGCTTAAAAATGGCAAGATCGACAGTGCAGTCTCGATGTTTATTTCGAGCAGTCGTATGGAACACTTTAATTTCAGCCGACCCTATGTGGAGGTTCCCCACGTAATATTCGTGCGCGAGGGTGGTCGAAATTTCAGCGGTATGTCTGACTTGAATGGTTTGAAACTGGCATATATGCGAGGCTGGGTCTGCCAGGAAATGATTGGCAAAGATTACCCTGAGATAAATCTTGTTTTGAGCGATAAAATTGAAGGTATGATCGGGCATGTATTGCTTGGTAATGCAGATGCCGGGTTGATCGATCTGGCTTCTCTCTCCTATTATTCAAAACGCCACAATCTTTCTGCCCTTAAAGTCGTCATGAAGGCACCATATTCGCCAAGGCTTGCCTTTGGTTTTCCAAAAGACGATAGAATTGCCCCGGAATTATTCAATCGTCTGCTGGCCGAAATTCCTGCAGACCGTCACGCACAAATTCGAGCGAAATGGCTGGCAACAGGTGATCTTGATTCATGGCAATACAGGCACTTCATGCAGGTGGTTTTAATTATAGCCTTGATTTCGCTTGGGGTTTTTATCTGGAATGTGCAGTTGCGCCGAAAAATCAGAGAACGAACCGAAGCTCTCGAAATAAAGATTCAGCAGAATCTCATGCAATCGGAAGCACTGCAGGAAAGCGAAAGCAAAATCAGGGCGTTTTTTGATCAGACACTGCAGTTTCTCGGGCTTGTCACAACTGAAGGTGAAGTGATCGATGTTAACCGCTCCGCACTTCAGTTTGCGGGCATAACTCTCGAGGATGTTGCCGGCAAAAAATTCTGGGATACACCCTGGTTCAACCACTCGGTTGAAGTTCAACAACAGCTCATGGAAGCCATAAAAAAGGCTTCTTCAGGAAACCTTGTCAGATACGAAACAACCCACCGCGATTTTCATGGCAGAATGTGCATTATTGATTTTTCCATGAAGGCTTTGCGGGATGCATCAGGAGCAATAAAGTGCCTAATTGCTGAAGGGCGCGATATTACCTCGATGCATGATCTGTTACGTTCGCAACAGGAAAGTGAAGAGAGATTCAGACTTGTGTTCGAGAATTCTCCCGACGCGGCATGGCTGCTTAACAAATCTGGATTTTTGGAATGTAATCTTGCTGCGGTTAAGATTTTTGGTTTTGAAGCCAAGCGCTCGTTTATGGCCTGCCATCCCTCTGAATTTTCTCCTGAGTTTCAGCCTGACGGTAGCAGGTCAATCGATGCGGCAAATTTGAGAATTGAACAGGCATTCAGCGAGGGAGTGGTCAGGTTTGAATGGGAACACCGCAAACGGGATGGGTCATTATTACCAATGGAGATAACCCTCTCACGGATAACCTTGAAGGATGCGTCGGTTTTATTCTGCGTTGGCCGTGACCTGTCTGAACGTCGAAAGGCTGAAGAAGCACGCAAACTGCTTGAAGCTCAATTTCTCCAGGCCCAGAAAATGGATTCGGTGGGTCGTCTGGCCGGTGGGATAGCCCATGATTTTAATAATCTTTTGACGGTAATGCGCGGTTTTGCGGAGTTGATTCAGATGAAGTTTTCACTTCCTGAAAAGGCGGGTGAGATGCTGCATGAAATTGTTAAAGCAATCTCAAGTGCTTCAAACCTTACGCGTCAGCTGCTGGCTTTCTCAAGAAAGCAGATTATCGAACCACGCCAGGTTAATATCAACGACCTGATCAAAAACCTGCAGAAGATGCTGCCCAGAATCCTTGGCGAAGATATCACTCTTAATATCAATCTTGCTCCTGAGCTCGGTTCTTGTTTTACTGATCCAGGCCAGATCGAGCAGGTTATGGTTAATCTTTCGGCAAACGCGCGTGATGCCATGCCCAGAGGCGGAGTTCTGACAATTGAAACAGCAAGAATCAATGCCGATGATTTTCAGACCACTTATGCCCTGGCATTGCCACCGGGTGCATATACCATGATTTCGGTTCGCGATAATGGCTGCGGCATGACTGATGAGGTTAAAAAGCATCTTTTTGAACCATTTTTTACTACCAAAACCATCGGAAAAGGAACTGGCCTGGGTCTGGCAACGGTTTACGGCATAGTCAAGCA
>JAQUZA010000176.1 GCA_028691595.1 Candidatus Rifleibacteriota bacterium | reverse complement strand
GGCAAAAAACAGCTGCCGGCCTGATATAGCCAGATGCGGCAGAACAGCGACAAAAAGCACGAGAATTCCCATGCCACCAAGCCACTGGGTATAACCACGATAAAAGAACATCGAACTGTTGAGCAGACTGAAGTCCAAGTGAACCGTTGCGCCGGTGGTAGTGAAGCCGCTCATCGACTCAAAAAGGCTGTCAGAAAAACCCATACCAAAACACAGATATGGAATCGTACCGACAAGAGCAACTGAAAACCAGCTGAGACTGACCGCCGCCATGCCTTCCATCCGGCCAAGATCGTCGAAGTTCTTTTCCTGGTTGGTGCGCCAGGCAAGACGGCCCAGAAGAATGCCGGTCAGCATACAGAGTACAAAGGCAGCGGCCGAATCCTGTTGCCCCGAAAGAATGGCTGAAAGCAGGGGAATTATCATGACAGCCGAAAAACCCTGAATAATAATGCCGATTACTGAAACGACAACGCGAAAACGGATCATGGTGCTTACTCGCCGCCTGCGGATTCTTCTTCAGCAGTCGCAGCTTCGCGCGTTATCTGCAGAAGGAACTCAGCAAGGGTTTCGCCCTGATCTTTGGCGCAGAAAACCCGCAGATGGTCTTTTCCTTTGATTTTATCTTCGCCGCCAGGAACAATGGTATGGCCACCGCGTCTTATGGCGGCTATAATCACACCTTCGGGAAGTTTCAGGTCCATGAGGCGGCTGGGCGGGAAATCAGCAAGAACCTGAATCTCGCGAATCTCAGCCTTACCCTTTTCAAAGATGGTAAAAACATCGATGCTGTCTGCGGAAATCTGCCGGCAAACACTCTGCACGGCGTTGAATTGTGAACTTAAGGCCACGTCGATGCCGAGTTTTTCGAAAAATTCAATATTGTCTGCCGAATGGGCGCGGGTCATAACCTTCTTCACATTCAACATCTTCGCATGCATGGCCACAAAAAGGTTACGTTCATCATTGCCGGTTACCGCAACCAGACAATCACAGTTTTCAACCTGCTGCGCCTTGAGAAAAGAAACATCACTGCCATCGGCATGCATAACGAGAACCCTGTCAGAGAGGCGCTCTGTGAGAAGCTGGCATTGTGGCAGCGACTTTTCGATAATTTTGATTCTGAAATTGCTGTAGGCCTCGAGGGTTTTGGCGAGAATGTAACCGACATTGCCGCCACCGATAATAACCACATTGAGAGTTTTACCGGGATCCGGGTTGAAGCGGCTTTCAATTTTCCGCATGCTGGCCTCATGGCCCATGAAAATGATCTTGTCGTTGCGATACAGGGTGGTCATCCCACCCGGAATGATAACCTTGTCATCACGAAAAAGAGCAACTGCAAGAGCCCCCCTCGGGATGTGCAGGTCTTTAAGCTTTTTGCCCACGGCGCTGTTGCCGGTTTTGAGTCTGAATTCAAGCAGTTTAAGGTCTTCATGTTCGAAGACTTTGACATCGATGGCACCGGGCACAGCGAGAATCTGAGCGATGTACTCACCGAGCAGCATCTCTGGCCAGATAAGGCGATCGATGGCCAGGTGTTCACCCAGTTCACCGGCAAAAGTCTCAAAATAATGCGCCTTATTGACAAAACAAAATGTCTGCGCCTTACCAAGCTGCTTCGCTGCCAGACAGGAAATTACATTAACCTCGTCTGAATGGGCACAGCCGATAAAGGCATCAGCTTGCGCCACTCTGGCTTCCTGAAGAACCGCAAGGCTTGTCGGGTTACCGTTGACTACCTGCAGATCGAGCTGTTCAAGCTGCTCAATTGCATGCGGAAACGACTCGATGACGTGCACATCATGTTCACCGGCTAGACTTCTCGCGAAGAGAAGGCCGATTTCAGTGCCACCAGAAATAACAATTTTCATTTCTTCTGCTCTTTAAGTTGATTTCAGGCGTAGACAGGCGCAGAAGCTTGTCAGACTATTTAAAAACCGGGTAATAGCCGCAACTGCGTGCCAGCAGACCCTTTTTCTGAAATTCACCCATAAGGTTTTCAAAGCTGCCACGATCTTCGGGAAGGAAAAGATCAATAATTACAACTGTATCCCAGGCCTTATCAACAAAATTGAGATTGTGAATGCCTGCCACTTCGATCTGCCGTTCGCGCATCGAAGCAACTATATCGTAGATATGTTCGCTTCTCTGGTTAAGTGGGCACATGATGGTGGTTTTCAGGCCGGCCTTATATTCAAGAGGAATGCTGGCCGAAAGGGTAAGGAATTTAACCCGCTGAATCTGCTCTGATTTGATGCCAGATTTGACGACGATGAAGTTCTTATAACTTTCGACGAGCTTTGACGGCAATATTGCGGCAACCGGGTTGACGCTTTCAAGGTTTTCGCAGACTTCAGACATGCTGCGGCAAATCTTGATTTTAAGATCGAACGAAAGGGTAATAAAGAACTGGCGCATCAGGCGCAGCATCTCACTGGTGACACAGATTTCATTGGCTTCTGAAAGATCGCGGGCACTATTGGTTACCACACTGAATTCGGGGGCAAAGTTAAATTCTTCAACTATGCCAAGTTTGCCTGACATGAGGGTTTCGACGAGTGCAAGCGGCTCAAGCGAATGTTCGGGTGTGAATGACGCGAAACCAATGTTGGTCTGGCCTTTGTTCAGTTCAGTGCAGAAATCATCAAAGTTATCGACAGCAACAATATCAGCACTATGGCCGAACCTGGCCAGTGCCGCATCGTTGAACAAACCGTTTTTTTCGCCCAAAACGCTGATTCTGCCGTGTTCCTGGGCTGACCGGCATGCTGAAACGATTTCGACAAAAATGCTTTCGACACCGTTTTGATGAAGACCATCAAGGTTGTAATGCCGCAGATTTTTGAATACTTCAGCCTCACGAATTGGTGAAAAGCAGGTCTCAAAACCCGAAGCACGTTTAACGCCGCAGATTTCGCGGGCCAGATCAACCCTCTGTTTAATCAGATCGATCAGGCTGCGGTCTACCACGTCAAGATTTTTTCTCAATTCCTCCAGGGATTTGCTGGTCATTTTTATTTGTCCTCTTCTGCAGGGATTTGTATTGCGGGCACTTTTCGTCATTTTCACGGCAATAGGGTTTTTCTGCGAACTGGCAGGGGGCACCGGCATTCTTGAAAATCAGGGGTGCAACCTGTCGAACTGCCTTGAGCATGTCAAAGGCGAGCTGTCTTATTTCCCATTGGGCTTTAATGCAGCAACGCTGTTCAAAAAAATTGAAAAGGCTGCGGGCATTCAGCGTAAAAACAAGTTTTGTTTCGATGGCGTTTGGGAAAATGTAGCGCGCATCTTCTGGGGCTACCCCGGCATTTACCATGGCACGGTAAGCTTCGAGAGTATGATGAACTGCATCATCGAATATCTTCTGTGCTTCAGGATGCGAAGCAAGCGATGGTGGCCTGATATACGGCAGAGCCGGGGTCTTCATGTAATTCACATACCGCTGGCTTTCCTGAGAATAGGAAGCAATGCGATGGCGAACCAGCTGGTGCGATAAAGCCCGGGAAATACCATCGGCACTGAAGGTAAAATCAGCATGTTCGAATGGTGAGAGATGATTACGCTGCCGCAAAAAGCCGAGCAGACGTTCGATTTCTTCCTGGGTCAGGTGCTCTTCGATATCGTCGGCAGCTCTTGAAGAATAGCAACGCCGGGCAGCCAGAGCTACCAGGCGATCGGGGTCAGGAGTATGGCGAAGAAGCAGAAGAGTCAATTGCTGTTTCCTTGCAATCTTGATATGAGCAAAATCTGCTGCCCGCCGGTTAACGGTTCGGGCAGCAGATTCTCATCATCAGAATCTTAAAGCTTACTCAGCTTTTGCTTCGGCCGGAGCAGCTTTGGCAACTTTTTTAGTTTTCTTGGCGGCTTCTGCTTCAGCAATTTTCTTCTGGGTTTCAAGTTTTGCCTTGAATCTTTCTACGCGACCGGTGGTGTCAACAAAACGCTGAGTGCCGGTGAAGAAAGGATGGCAGTTTGAGCAGACTTCAACCTTGAGTTCATTTGAGGTTGAAAGGGTGGCAAAAGAGTTGCCACAGGCGCAGGTAACATTGATGAGATTGGTTTTCGGGTGGACATTCTGTTTCATTTCCGGGGTCTCCTGTTAAAATTCTTTCGAAGCTTCTTCAAGGCTGTCATAGGTTTTGATGATATGCTGCAGCTGAATAAGCTGGAAAATACCGTAGATATAAGCATTCAGACTGATCAGAACCAGCTCTCCACCAACATCACGCAATTTCTTGAGAGTGCCGATAAAAAAGCCGAGACCTGAAGAATCTATGTAATTGGTTCTTTCGAGATCAAGAACCACTTTCACTTTGTTTTCATCGACGAGCTTCTGAACCTGTTCTTTTGCTACCGGCAGGGTCCACATGTCGAGGTCGCCGATCAGCGACAGCACAACATAGCCCTTGGTGGCATCTTTTCGTTCGAAGCTCAGTTTGTCTTTTTCTTTCTGTTCTGTCATTTCATCCTCCACAGGGGAATATGGCACAATCAACTGTGCCGGGGTCTGCTGCGCACAACGTCAATGGCCTTGCAGACCGCCATGGTGACGTTTGCCTGCCATTGAGAAGAATCAAGATCAACATTGGTAACGGCGTTACCAATGTTGGTTACGACATATTTAGGGGGCAGAGAATTCAGAGCCAGAGCAAGAATATCGAGAGTACAGCGTGGGCAACTGCAGGCAGTCTCGCCACTTTTGCTGAGCATCTGGCTGGCTACCTGCCTGACGACGCTTTCCATTTTGTTAACAAGTACTACTTCGTCCATGTTTGCCTCTAATTCAATTTCAACCAAGTTTGGTTCTGAGCGTTTTAGGGTCAATATCAAGCAGTCTTGCCGCTTTCAGCTTGTTCCCACCTGCGTATTCAAGAACTTTTCTGACATACATGCGTTCCATTTCGGCCAGAGTATAAATTCTGTCTTCTTCGGGGTTATCACCAGCTGAAGCCGAAGGCTGGCGAATCTTTTCGGGGAAGTCTTCAGATTCGATCTGAGCAGATCTTGATAAGACCATGGCACGCTCGATCACGTTGCGTAACTCGCGCACATTGCCGGGCCAGCCATAGTTCAACAGTGTCTGCAAAGCCTGACGACTGATTTTCATATCGGGCTTATTGTATTTAACCCCGAACTCACTGACGAAATTCTCAACAATTTCAGTTACGTCTTCCATTCGTTCACGCAGAGGCGGAATATGAATTTCGACGACATTGAGACGGTAGTAGAGATCTTCGCGAAAGCGCCCACGCTTGATTTCATCGAGCAGATTCTTGTTGGTGGCCGCGAGAATACGCACATCAACCTTTATGGTGTTGTTGCCGCCTATTCTTTCGAACTCCTGCTCCTGGAGGACGCGCAGAAGCTTCGTCTGCGTTATCATCGACATATCGCCAATCTCGTCGAGAAAAAGCGAACCGCCGTCGGCGCGTTCAAAGCAGCCTTCCTGGCGGCTTACCGCCCCGGTGAAGGCTCCACGTTCATGCCCAAACATTTGACTTTCAAGGAGCTCTGAAGGAATGGCCGCACAGTTCATTTTAAGGAACGGTTTGACCTTACGGGGACTGTTCTGCAAGATGGTTTCGGCAACCATCTCTTTACCAGTGCCGCTTTCGCCGGTTATAAGAACCGTAACATCGTTTCCAGCTACTTTCGACACCAGATCAAGAACATCTTTGATCGCATCGCTTGAACCGATTATTTTTGCTTTCATAATGCCGGCAAAACCTTACAGGAATGAGCTTGAGCCTTTTCTGAAAGGCTTGCGCCTCATAGAAGATAACCCCGGCTCAGTCGTACTGAATGATGTTATCACAGCAGCAGAACAGTGTCAAGAACTCTTGGATTCAGCAGTGATCAGCCACAATACCCGAATACTGTACCGAAAGAGGTACAGTATTTTTTTTCTTACAGGGCTTGCAATTTGGCATTATCTGAGAGAAAATATTTGTGGCCTGAACTTCACTTAAAGATGTGAAAAGGCCAGAGATGTTTTTGGAGGAACTTGTTAATGTCTGCTAAAATATTTGTTGGAAATCTACCTTTCAGTATCGACAACATCAAGCTTGAAGAAGAATTTGCCAAATTCGGCAAAGTCGTCAGCGCCAAGGTTATCCTTGACAAGAATTCAGGCCGTTCAAGAGGTTACGGCTTTGTTGAATTCGCCGAAGAAGGCAGTGCTCAGGCTGCCGTTACAGGTATGAACGACCAGCCCATCGAAGGCCGGAAACTTACCGTCAGCCTGGCCAAAAATCAGGCCTGAAATAGGGCAAAATTAAAATCAAGGCCTGCAGAGTCAAGGCATCAGATCAAAGGAAAGCAAAATGCAGCTCAACACGGACCTGCTGCAAAAGATAAAATCTGCCGCTGCCAGAAATTTTGATGCTTACCTGCAGAAAGTCTTCAGCGCCTCAGCTGATCATGGTACGTTCGGCATGGAAATGCTCGATCGACTGCATGATCAGCTGCCACGCACCAGCTGTGGAAATTGCGGGCGTTGTTGCAATTCTATCTCAATCTTCTCGCTCGAATACCATCGTATTATTCGAGAAGTCATGAGCAGCTGGCCTCCCGACCGTCTGCGTCGTCTGGTTAAATCGGCACTGAGCTTCGATTTGCGTCAGGCAGCAGCAGGCGATGAGGGGCGACTTCGCTGCATTTTTCGTGACGACCAGACAA
>JAQUZA010000175.1 GCA_028691595.1 Candidatus Rifleibacteriota bacterium | reverse complement strand
ATTTTCCCTCTTGCGGGATGAGTGATAGACCATTAGAATATACATATCCGGCGCGAGAATTCCCGGATAAGTATATAAGTTCAGGGAGACCGAGAATGAAGCGAGTATCAAGTATCATCGTCGTTGTAACCCTGTTGTTGTGCGCTGCATACACACCTGCAAACGCTGCCGCAGCCAAAGACTGGACTCTTGCAGTGTTCCTTAACGCCGACAACAACCTAGACCCCTTCGGAGTAGAAGACCAGGAAGAAATGGCCAAAGTTGGCTCGAACGATTTTTTGAATATCGTCAGCCTTATCGACCGTGAACGTGGCCCAGCCCAGATCAACTACGTCGAAAAGAACAACATTAAAAAAGTTAAAGACATGGGCGAACTTGATATGGGCGATTATCGCCAGCTGGTCAATTTTGCCAAATTCGTAAAAGAAAACTACCCGGCCAAAAAATATTGTTTCGTAATCTGGAACCATGGCTCAGGCTGGAAGAACAAAACTGGCGCTGCTGTTTACCGTGGTATTTCATATGATGATTCTTCGAACAATCACATCACCAATGCCCAGCTCAGCGTTGCTACCGCCGAAATGAGCAAAGTGCTCGGCCAGAAAATCGACATCCTCACCATGGATGCCTGCCTCATGCAGATGGTTGAAGTCGGTCACGCAATCAAGGACAACGTTCGTTTCATGGTTGCTTCAGAAGAACTTGAACCAGGCAAAGGTGCTCCTTACGATGACGTTCTTAAAGGCGTAAAAAGCGGCATGAGCCCTGAAGCATTCGCTACCAACTGGGTTAACGCTTTTGCCAAGTCATACATGGGTGGCAGCCAGGGTTACGACGAATCAACTCAGTCAGCAGTCGACTACAGCAAATTCGGTCCTCTCGTAGATTCGGTTAACGGCCTTGCCAAAGCTTTGATGAGCGGCAAGAATGCCATGATCGTTAAAGCTGCTGTAGCCAAAACCCAGAAGTTTGGCGACCCGGGCAATATCGACCTTATTCACTTCGCAGAGCTTCTCAAAGCAGCAACTGGTGTCGATGCTTCTGTAAAAACTGCCTGCGATAAAGTTATCGCCGCAGCCAAAGCTGCTATAATCAACAACAAAGTCACCGGCACCTCTACCAAGAATGCCAAGGGTATTGCAATCTACCTGCCCGCAAATCTGGTTCTCGAAACCAAATATTCAAGCCTTTCTTTTGCCAAAGAAACCATGTGGGACGACATGATCGTTGCCCTTGGCAAAAAAGAAGCCGCCGAAAGAGTTGTAGCTGAAGTAATCGCCGGAAACCTCGAAGAAATGAAGAGCATGCTCGAAGCCGCCAGTCAGAATCCTGATGACGAAACTTACCGTATCGCTCTTCGCGAACTGAACTTCGCAGTATATGCCGAAAAGCTTCTGCCGGCAGCAATCGAAGGCGAATTCACCAGCCTTTTCGAAGCCTTCAAAAACACCATCACCAACAAGTAATTTAACTGCAGATCTTCAAAAACCCGGTGCCACCTGGCACCGGGTTTTATTTTTCAGGTTTTTCAATCTTAGGGTTAACAATCAGTCGCGCGGTTCCGAGTTGAATGCGATGTTTTTTTTCACCCTTCTTGACAGGGTACAATTCTGTTCTTATAATCGAAGGATAAGTATTCTGTTCTTCGTATAAGAAGTATTTCTTTTTTAGTGTATAAGAGTATAAGGAGTAATAAGTATGAAGCGTATTTTTAGTGTTATGGTCGTTGTTCTTCTGGCATGTGCTTTTTGTGCTCCGGCCAGCGCCGCCCAGAAAGAATGGACATTCATGGTTTTTCTGAATGCCGACAACAATCTTGATTCTTTTGGCGTGGGCGACCTTGAAGAAATGGTCAAAGCCGGCGGCTCAAATGAAAACATCAATGTTATCTGCCTGCTCGACCGCGAACACGGCCCCGCTACCCTCAACTATGTAACCAAAGACGGCGCTCAGGTAATTGGTGAGCCACGCGAAGTCGACATGGGCGACTATAAAGAATATGTCAAATTCGTTGTTGACACTGCCAAAGCCTACCCCGCCAAACATTACTGCTCAGTGATCTGGAATCA
Source organism: Candidatus Rifleibacteriota bacterium (assembly GCA_028691595.1). GTDB lineage: Bacteria > Muiribacteriota > Ozemobacteria > Ozemobacterales > Ozemobacteraceae > Rifleibacterium. Next base: position 4,629 of record JAQUZA010000175.1, on the reverse strand, counting down.
CGGCTCAGGCTGGAAAGATGCCAAGGGCGAAATCATCAAGGGCATTTCTTATGATGATGAATCAGGCAATCACATCACTACCAACCAGCTGACCGTGGCTTTCAAAGATATCGAAGCCGCTCTCGGCAAGAAACTCGACGTTTTCTGCTTTGACGCTTGTCTGATGCAGATGATTGAAGTTGCCTACGCCATGAAAGATGGTTGCGACTATCTCGTAGCTTCTGAAGAAACCGAACCCGGCCAGGGCTATCCTTACTTCGAAATCATTTCCGGCTTCAAAAAAGACATGACTCCTGAAGTATTCGCCAAGCACGTCGTAAAAGAATATGCCGCTTCTTACAACGGTGGCAGCGCCGGTAATTCTTCAACAACTCAGTCAGCTCTCAAATGCAGCGAAATCAACAATCTCCGTGATGCTATCAACGGATATTGCAAAGCCATCATCGCCGGCAACTACGGTGCAGAATGCAAAGCCGCTCTCAACAGCGCCCAGAAATTCTACTATCGCACCAATATCGACCTTGGGCACTTTGTTTCCCTTACCAAGAACAGCATCAAAGACGAATCTTTCCAGACTGCCGCCAATAAACTTCAGGCAGCTCTTAACAAGACCATCGTTCTCAACGGTCTCAGTGGTTACAACACCAAGAATGCCACCGGTCTGGCCATCTACTTCCCGGCTTCTTCTTACAGTTTCTCAGCCGAATACAAAGACCTGGCCTTCGCCAAAGACACCATGTGGGAAGCCATGGTTAAAGATTATTACAAAAAAACCACTGCTAAACAGCTGGTTGCAGAAGTTTCGAATGGCGATCTCTCTGGCCTCATGAACTATGTTGCCACCGCCAACGAAAAGAACCGCGAAGTAAGTGCCGACCTGATTGCCAAGATGAACTTCAGAGTATTTACTGAAGGCGGCATCGATGAAGCTACCCAGACTAATGTTAAGAATATGCTGGGTGAACTTAAAAACAAGTAAGCTTTAATCTTACAAAAAGAGCAGAACCCTTCGGGTTCTGCTCTTTTTTATTTGTCCTTATTCAGATAACTTCTATAAGCGGCAGTGTAAATAGCTTCATACCTTCGCGCAATGGTTCTGTGCGATATTTGCGGACTCTCGACTTGATTTCGGCTGTCTGCTGCGGATTGGCAGAGATCATATACAGGCTGTTGCTGCCCGGCCAGACCTCGTCATTCAACCTTATACCGCCACCGATTCCCGAACCAACCGCCTGAGGAACATGTGTATAGCCGGCAATCTTAAGCTCTTCGAGCATCTGGTCTACTTCGATCTGCAAGGTATCACTACATACTAAAATCAGTAATTCCATCATGCGGCCTCCATTCTGGTAATTCTTTTCTGCGGCACAAGCCAGCGACTAAACAGAGAATACAGAACCGGCATCAATAAAAGAGTCATCAGCGAAGAAACAATCAAACCGCCGATAACACTCAAACCCATGGGAACCCATACTTCAGAACCCTCACCAGTTGAAAGAGCCATGGGCATCATGCCCAGCATGGTGGTGGCAGTAGTTGAGAGAATCGGGCGCAGGCGGCTTTTGCCGGCAATAATCAATGCCTCCTTTAACGGAACCTTTCTGCGAACGAGAATATTGATATAACTGACCAGAACAATACCGTTATTGACGACAATACCTATCAGAATCAAAAACCCAAGCAAAGATACTATTGACAGACGCGAACCACTGATTGCCAACGCTAAAATGGCTCCCATAAACCCGAAAGGAATACTGAAAGCAATTATGAAGGGTGCCATCAATGATTCAAACTGTGAGGCCATCACCATAAAAACAAGCATCATTCCGAGTGCAGCAGCCTGGGCAAGCAGAATAAACGACTCACGGCGTTCCTGTTCATTGCCGGCGAATTTCCAGTGAAAGCCGTTCGGTACCGGAATCGACTCGATTATTGCTTGAGCATCATTGCTGACCGCATCTGAACCACGATTATAAACCTGGCCTATGATCTGAATAAAGCGCTCCTGTTCGTTGCGCGACACGCTTGTTGGGCCAAATTCACTTCTGATCTCGGCGACATTATCGAGCTGAATTGTCTGACCGCCCGGGGTAGTCAGAGGTATCCTCGAAAGGTCAGAAATTTTGTTGCGATCTTCTTCTCGCAAACGAACAACTATATCGAATTCATCGCCGCCCTCTTTGTATTTAACAACGTTACTGCCACTGATATAAGTCTCGATGGTTTTGCCAATGTCTGAGACATTAAAACCAAGTGTGGCAGCCTTTTCACGATTAACAAGAACCTGCAGCTCGGGCTGGGCGAGATCCTGGCTGATTTCGAGGTCTTTAAGACCCTGAACATCAGAGAGCGCATTTTTCAGTTGTTTAGCCCAGTCGAGGCCGGTTTTAAGATCATAGCCATAGAGATTCAAGGTAAAGCCCGCGCCGCCGGCTCCCATCATATTGGCAAGCGGGTCGCCCGAATCAAATCTCACTACGGCACCGGGGAGTTTTTCGATTTCGGGGCGAAGGTCTTCGATCATCTGCTTGATACTTCTCTTGCGCTGATCTTTTTTAACAACTCTGAGAGTAACCTGCCCGGTATGTGAATATTCTTTAGAACCGCTCAGACCCGAGCTCTGGCCACCAGACTTACCATAGCGGACCATAATAGATTCGAGTTCAGGAACATGTTTTCTGACAACGTCTTCAATCTTACGGCCAAATTCTCCGGTAATTTCAAAGCGTGTGCCAACCGGCAGCTCGTATTTAATGGTTAGACGGCCCTGGTCCTGTTCGGGCATAAAGTCTGCACCGACAAGTTTGGCGACCCCCAGCGACATTATCAGCAGTGCCGTCAATACACCAACTGTTTTCCAGCGATTGTTAAGAACTAAATTAATGCCTCTTCCGTAAATAACTTCAACTTTTTCAAGGAATCCTGAACTTACCGCCTGAGATTGCTTCTCTTTCAAATTGGCTGGTTTAAGCAATGTTGAACACATCATCGGTGTAAGCATCAACGAAGAAAATAGAGAGGCAATCAAAGCCATGCAGACAATCATTGCCAGCTGACCAAAAATGATGTTGGTCAGGCCCGAGGTAAAAATGATCGGCAGAAAAATAACCACAGTGGTTAAGGTTGATGCAAAAACCGAACCGCCCATTTCCAGTGCCCCGGAGATCGAGCTTTCTTTTGAAGAAACCCCGCGATCGAGGTAACGCTTGATATTATCGAGAACGACGATGGCATTATCGACGACCATGCCTATGGCTATGGCAAGACTCGAAAGGGTTATCTGGTTAAGGGTATAACCCGCCATATACATGAGCATGAAGGTTATGATCAGAGAGGTTGGAATTGTAGTGCAGACAATCAGACTGGCTTTAATATCACGTAGAAAGAAGAAAATCACCAGAAAAACAGCAAAGCCGCCCATGACAACCGATTTGCTCAGGTTGTTGATAGTATTTTTTATGAAATCAGAGGTATCGAGGAAGACTTCAATTTTTACATCCGGGGGCAGCTGCGCTCTGATCGCCGGCAAGGCATCGATGACAGCCCTGGCAACGCTTACCGTGTTTGCCCCTGACTGTTTCTGAACCATTATGCCGACACCGCGTTTGCCGTTAATCAAAAACTCGTTGGTCTTTTCGATAAAGGCATCTTTGACCTCTGCAATATCGCCAAGCCTGACAACACCGGGTTTAGTGGCAACCACTACCGATTTGATATCTTCAACCCTGGTGAATTTTCCCGGGGTTCGCGTTAAATATTCGAACTGGCCCTGCTTAATGTGACCGCCCGGATTATCAACATTCTGCTTGCCGAGCATACCGACGATCTGACTGCCTGAAAGGCCGGTCGCCTGCAGATGCTCGCGATCAAGGTCAACCAGAATGCCACGCATGTCTTCACCGCGTTTAATGACTGTTGCCACACCTCTGACGCGTTTAAGTTCATCGATAATTTTTCTGTCAACAATCTTGTCGAGCTTGTCCCAGCTTTCGTTGGCGCTGACAGAGAGAATGATGACCGGGATCATCGAGGTGTTAAACTTGAAGATAAATGGCTCATCAGCATCATCAGGAAGTCGTCTCGAGACCAGATCGAGCTTGTCACGAATGTCGTTAGTTGCCTCAGCCAGATCAACTCCCCAGTTAAATTTAACGGTAACCATTGACACGCCTTCAAGTGAATTTGAAGTTATTTCATCGACATTCTCGACGGTAGCCACACCATCTTCGATGGGCTCGGTAATCGATGATTCAATTTCCTGGGGGCCGGCACCGGTGTATGAAGTAATGATCGAAATTGCGGGAATTTCAAAATCAGGCATCAGATCAACGCCAAGCTGCGTCCATGAAAATGCCCCCAGAATAACAATGGCCAGAAAAATCATGCTGGTGGTAACTGGCCTCTTGACCCCGAATAAAGACAGGTTCATTGCTGATTATCCTCCATGATTGCCTTAACTTTTGAACCGGTTCTTATCAGCTCGGCACCCTGGGAAATAATCAGATCGCCAGGTTGGAGTCCTTCGAGAATTTGAGCCCTTGAATTCTGAACAATGCCAACAACCACCGGCACGCGCTCGGCAATGTTGTTTTTGTTTACCCTTATTGCCACCATTTTTCCATTCTGGTT
>JAQUZA010000174.1 GCA_028691595.1 Candidatus Rifleibacteriota bacterium | reverse complement strand
TATCTCTCATGGCGATAATTGTGAATCTGTAAAATCATTGCCTTTGCCAGAAGACTCGTATTTCAATTGAAACTTTGCTTCAGGTTTGATACTAAACCATAGTTTGAAGAGATACTGATTATCAAATTTTTTTTAATGCAGCTTTGATAAGAGGTTTTCCGGTCTGCAAATCATTGTCGATCTGTGTCCATCGGTGTTCATCCGTGGCCGGTCTTTGCGGTCTGCAAATCTGCGTTAATCTGTGGGTCAGGTGCCGCTCGCGATCTGTTCAGCCGAATAATATATAACCCAGGTCTTGAAGTTGCCCTCTGATGGTGTTGAGCCGATTGTCACTTCAAGATCGCCCCAGTTGCCCTGAGCATAACCCATTAGACGGCAGCCAAAACCTTTGAGCGATAAAACACGCGTATTGACCGGCGATTCGCTTAAGCCTGCACCGCGCAGACCATTGATTCCGGTATTTGTGCCACGTAGCTGCAGACCGTTGAATTCGTGTCTGGCCGGCACATAATTACTGAACCCTGGCGGCAGATTGAGATTGTCACAGTAAAGCGCCAGGCAGAAATCGTTAAAAAATTCATTCAGGCCGGCTGTGACAGGTGATGCCAGGGGCAGCAGGCTCTGTTCAACGTCAACCAGGCCCTTTTTAAGATTCGTGCCACGTTCAAGAACCTTTATGGCGTTATAACCACCACAACGACCAAAGAGATATTGAGTAAAAAGAAACTGCATACCATGGTTATATGGAGCCGGGTTTTCTGGCCAATGGTTCAAAGAAACTTCTTCGGCAAAGCTCAGATACTGCTCAACTCTGCTCAAGTCAAGGGCTTTACCCTGATTAAACCCTGACCCGACCGTCTGACGCGCAAAGGCAGACAACCCGGCATTCTGCCAGCTGGTGCCGTAATCGATGGTGTTGGCGCGTTTCTGGTTATAATAGAACATGCGCTGCAGGCTCTCGACAAGCCCGGCATAAAATTCTTCAGGGTCAGATTGAAAACCCGTGGGGTTGGCAAAAATAACTTCTGTGCCGGCAGAACCGGCAGCAAGAGGGTTCTTGTCGCGGGCATCAAAATAAGCCATGCGCATGGGTGTTGTCTGGGCTTCGTTCAGCAGCGGTGTCATGAACAACACAATTCTCGCCTGGGCATCTATATTGCCTTCGGGGGGGTCTAACACGCCAAAGGCGGTAGCAATAGTAGCATAATAATTATCAAAGTTCCGGGCGATTGCCTGGGTATCGACTTCGGTAAGGGCCGTTGAGTTAATATCGAGATAAACCAGGCAGTGGGTGCCGGTGGCCTTAACTGTGGCAGTTGCCAGAATGTCGTTTGCGGGGTTCCAGGGGTCAGCGGCCTTGAAGTCGCGCACGAAAAACTCAAGGGTATTTGAAGCAGGTTCTGAGAGGGCCGGGCGAGCGGCATACCGTGCCGTGCCGACTGGCGATTCTGGAACTGGCGCAGCCATGTTATCGAGTTTGCGTGGCCTGTTGCCTGATTCAGACAACCTGATACTGCCCGGAAGATTTGGAATCAGGTCAAAATTGCCGCCTAGATAGCCGGCAAAGCTGTAATAGTAAGTATCTGGCAGATCGAGAGCGCTGTTGCCGGCGAGAACACTGATAAAGGCGATACGCTCATCTGGTCTGAATCTGGCGATTTTAAGAGTTCCGTTGGTTGAAACGGTTGCAAAATCGTAGATTCCGTAACCGGGCATCGTTTCATCAAGCTTGTTAAATGCAGTGTAGGTCATGGCGTTACTTTGTGATTCATTAACCTGCACTTTCACTTCGGTGCTGCGGCCTGCGGCGAGAACATCCGAACCAGGCACCTTAAATGAAATCACATTGTCAGAAAAGCTGAGAAAACTTGCAGACGGAATAACATAGCTGCCAAAAAGCACCTTTACGATGCTTCTGTCAGAGCCAAAGTTGTAGCCATACAAAGTTAAAGGCACGTCTGCCACTGAACGCTTCGGCGACATGTGCACAAGTTCGGGGGCAATTGTGACAATTACATCAGAAATACCTTCAAGGGTATATTCATTGCTTTCAATTGTTACAGTGAGCAGGCCGGTCTTGGCATTAACCGGAAGAGTGACCAGAAGAGTGGATGAATCAGGTGAATCAACGGTGGCACAGGTTTCACCTTTCAGGCGCACCCGGTTGAAACGGTATATCTGATTAAAATTACGCCCGTAAACCCTTATGGTCTGACCACCGACCGCAATGGCCGGTTCAGCACGCAGCACTACCGGCTTGGCTATAAACAGCTGCGGCTGTGCTTCTTTAGAGGTTTCGCCATTGATGATAACTCGGACCGGGCCGCTTTGAACTTCGGCCGGAACTCTGACAACTATGCGATCGTCGAGGGTGCCGTTCCAGTTAATTATTGTGGCATCGAGGCCGTTGAAAGTTACCCGACCGGCAGCAGTGCCGCAGCCTTTACAGTAAACAGTGACTTCATCGCCGTCGGTGCCAAGAAAGGGAATAACAGCCAGCACCGCGAAATCTGGCGAATAAGATGCAGTTTGCGAGCTGAGCTGAAAATTAACTTCTTCGGTTATGCGCCCACTGAGAACTCTGACCCCGTCTTTTACAATCGGGCTATACCCGGTTGCCCGGGAAATTACGCGATAATCGCCGGCAGGCATGGGGCCAAGCATGTATCTGCCGTCTTCACCGGCCACGGCCTGATTCTGAAAAGTTTCGACAATTGCGCCTTTGATCAGGGTGCCGTTATCAAGAGAGGTGACGGTGCCCTGTATACGCCCTGCATCAAGATCGTCGGTTACCGCGGCCGGCCCACTGCTCAAGCTTTTACTGGAAGACGTGCCCCCACACCCCACAACGAAAAGGGATGCACAGGCGAACAACAATAACATCACCAGAAGCAGACCACGCCGTTCGCTTAAAAAACCCTGCCGGTAAATTTTATTAAAAATTTGCATGTATTTTTTTATCTTCTTTTGATAGTAATAGAACGGTTGCACAAAAAAATAACTCGAAAATTCTGCCAAATGCTTTTTTTCGTGTCAAGTTTATCAACTAATCTGCCGAAATGAAAGGTGAGAAATACTATAAGATTGTGCCCTCTTTGCAGAAACGAACAGGAGACAAATATGAGGCAGACAAATGCTGGTATCCGACGCTGTAATCCAATGAACATGCGAGTCATGCTCTGCATGCTTCTGCTGCTTTTCAGCAGCATGACAGCGGTCATGGCTGACGTTTCAGGCGTCACCCTTGCGGCTACTTTTCCTGGAGCCACAGGAAACATCATCAACGGTGGCGGCAGTGTATCATTGAGCGCCAGCTGGACCGGCGATTCGCCCCCCTATACTGCCAAATTCAAAAAAGGCAGCACCACCATTGTCTCTGATCCGGCATTGACAGGCACTACTTCAATGGTATCCATTCCTGCCAGTCAGATAGGTGACACAGGCGGAACCGCTGAAAAGCTGACCGTAGAAATCGTCGATAGCGCCGGCAAATCAGGCACTGCGGTTGCTGACAACGGGGTAATTGTCGACTTCATTCGACCCACACTGACAGCCCAGATAACTAACGGCTCAGTTTTTGCAAATTCTCAGACCGTTCGCATTCAGGTCACCAGCAACGAACCGGTTAAATCCCCAAAAGTTACTGCCAACGGTGTTGATGCCACCATGGAAGGCTCTCTTACCCAGGGAACCAGCTTTGTCTACAACCTCAAGCTTACTCCCGAAACCTTCAGCAACGGCAACTATAATGTTTCGATCTCAGCCAATGACCTGTCTTCTCCTGAAGCCAGTGCCAATACCGGCAACACTTCCGTAAGCTTTACGGTTGGCACTTCTGCAACCGGTAATACCCAGATCAATTCATCAACACCAGCCAGCCCAACCAATTCTACCACCATATCTCTTTCTGGAGCCTGCCCTTCAGGCGCTGCTTCCATAGAGGTTCAGGACAACGGCGCAACTGCATCGACAATCTCTGTGACCGGCACGACCTGGTCAATAGGCCTCAGCCCGGAAGAAGGCACTCACAGCTATGTTGCCATAAGCAAAGATGTTAACGGCACCGAGATTTCACGTTCTGCCGCTTTTTCGGTGATAATCGACAAGAGTGCCCCGACCAAACCAGACCCCGAAGAGGCTGGAATTCCTTCAAACACCAACCAGGCAAGCATCTCGATACCGGTAAAAGTTGAAGGCATCGATACTGAAGTTGCCAAACCCGTGCAGATTCAGGCACTGGTAAATGGGGTTCCCAAGGGTTCCCCGCAGGCTGTCAGTGCTTCACCGGTCAACGTTTCCGTGCCCCTCGAAAATGGCCTGAACAGAATTACCTTCCGGCTTTCTGATGGTGCCGGCAATACCTCTGATACTTCTGACCCGATCAATGTAACCCGTGACAGTTCTTCAACCTCAACGAGCACGATCGTAACATTCGAAGCGCCTTTTGCCATGCCGATACCGGTAGCCAATACCTATCAGCTTGGGGGTGGGTCTTATAAACTGAAGATGATCTTCAGCAAAGACATGGACTCTACCACCAACCCGACCATAACCGTTACCACTGCAGGTGGGGTTAAAATCACCAGCGCAGCCGGCACCTGGGCTGCGTCAGGCACCTATCTTGGAGATTTTAACATTCCGACAAATGGTGGCAGTTCTTATGACGGTGCCGCAACCCTTGGCATAAGTGGTGCCAAAGACACCTTTGGCAATCTTCTCGATGCCATAACCGTTCCCAGTGGCGGCGGCACCGCCTTCTTCATCGACTCAACCCCGGCCACTGCCGGTTTTAACGAAACCGGCCCCATCTACATCTCAAGTTCAACCCCAACCATCGCTCTATCTGGTCAGGTAAGTGACAACAGTTCAGGCGTAGGTTATATCAACCTTGTCTGGCAGAGTGTCACCGGCGGGGCGGTTGGTTCACAGTCGGTTCCCATAATGGCCACCAGCCCATCGCCCTGGAATTATACCTGGAACGCCTCTTCGCTGGCCGAAGGCAAGCATAATCTCTGGGTTATTGCTGCTGACCAGGCAAAACCGAACCCCAACATCGAAAGCTACACCAGCAAAACACCGCGAACTGTAATTGTTGACCGTGATGGGCCGGTTGTAACCCGAATCAGCATTGGCAATATGTCTACAGACATCAACAGCATGCCTCAGCCGGTTGTGATAGCCAGCGAAGTTACCAGACTGACCGCAACTGTCAGCGATACCGGCAATTCTGGCCTGGCATTCACTGACGCGGGTTTTGTATTCTCTCTCATTCACGACAGCTCTGCTGCCAGCATTCTCGGCAACAAGTCAAATAACGGCATTGATACTGTCTATTTTGACTTCCCGGCCCTGACACTGCCCGGCACCTACACCATCACCGTCACGCCCAAAGACGTAAGCGGCAATACCGGCACCACCGCGACCCGCAGCTTTGCCCTCGAAAAAGATGCGCCAAGCGCAGTTACCTTCTCACCCGGCGACCAGAGTATCGCCAATTCAACTCATCCAACCCTGGCCATAAACCAGGTATGGGCAATGATCAATCATCCCAGACCTGACTATACAAATTCAACCATATCAGTACGCTATAACGGTGCGGTTGCTGGAAACCAGCTGCCCAACGCCTCTACCACAGCCCTGGTCTGGCAGCTTCATTCAGGAGCTCTGGCCAAAGACCAGAGTCACGACGGCCGTTATGACATGAGCGTTGTTCCCAAAACGACTCTTGGCAATACCGGTGCAGCGGTCAACGGTTTCTTCACCTATGACAGCGTGCCACCGGTCGTCACCGGCTCGAATCCGGTTGTCGATCTCAGTGGCACCGCCAGCGGGCCTTTCTTCGGCCTCAGTCAGACCGAGCTGAGCATTACCGTATCTGACGCGCCCCGCGACATCATCACCTACGGCCCCAAAATGCCTGCATCTTACGGCCTGGCGAATGCTCAGGTTCCCGGAGACCCTAACTGGTATAACAGCGCCGGTTCAGGCGTTAACATCACCAACAGTTCTTTCACCTGGAAACTCGGAGCAACAACCTCGGGGGCCTTTGTCGCCAACGGGAACACACTCACCCTCAGCGCTCCTCCGGTTCCGGCTGATACAGGAAACGGACTTGCAAGCGTTGAAGTGGGTGCTATCCTCGTCGACCGGTCTTACAATACCTCTCAGGTTCCAAATACCCTGAGCGCTTCATACACCCTCAGATTCGACTACCTGGCTCCTAGAGTAACCAAAATAAGCAAGCCCAACGGCGAAAAATACTGCAAAAACGCCGTGAGCTTCGAAGGAAACGTTCAAGACAACGGCTCATCTGATGAGGTAAAAGTCAGCAGCGTGGAATGGGCCGATGAATCTGGTGCCTGGAGCACACTTTCTGCCTCGAATCTGCCGGCAAAATTTGCCACGGTAACCGCCAGTCTGAATATTGCCGGCAAAGCCGATGGCACCTACAGTATCAAGGTTAGAGCCAAAGACCTTGGCGGTAACACTTCTCCGGAAGAATCAGCAACATACATTGTAGACCGAACCCCGCCGGCGGCTCCGACTTCAGTTCTGCCGCTTCCCGATCAGGTTACCAACAAACGCGGCCAGTCATTCAAATGGAGCGCCACTACTGACGCAGATCATTACCTGCTGCAGGTTGCCGACGATGCTTCATTCAACAATGTTCTGAATACTCAGACCAACACTGGCTATGAATCACTTCTGGGCCAGGTGCTGGTCATGACCGAAGGTGCCTTCAC
>JAQUZA010000173.1 GCA_028691595.1 Candidatus Rifleibacteriota bacterium | reverse complement strand
CCCATGGACCGATTTCGAAGCTTTGCTGCGAAGACGTGGTTTGCCGCTGTATGGGCTTGAATCAGGGCTGCCCCTGAATGAATTCGATGTTATCTTTATCACCCTTCCCTATGAGATGACCTTTACCAACGTTCTGAATATTCTCGATCTATCAGGGATCCCCCTGAACTGGAAAGACAGAACAAACGGCCCGTTGATTATCGCCGGAGGGCCTTCGGCCGCGAACCCTCTGCCGGTGGCCAAATTTATGGATGCCATTGTTATTGGCGACGGCGAAGAAGTAATAACCGAAATTTGCGACCAGCTGATTGCCGCCCGGAAATCAGGAGCCGGTCGTTCAGAGATTCGTAAGGAACTCGGCCGACTCGATGGGGTATGGGTTCCTGAGTTTCCCGGCAAGGTGCGCCGAAGGGTATTCAAAGGGTTCTCTGCAAGCACTCCACCGCTCAGAATGGTAATTCCCAATGTTCAGGCAATACACAACCGTGCACCGCTTGAAATTTTCAGAGGCTGTATGAAGGGCTGCCGTTTCTGCAATGCCGGCTTCTACTACCGGCCCAAACGTGAACGGCCAGTTGAAGACCTCATCAGCTATGCCACCAGACTGCTGCAAAGTACCGGCGAAGAATCTCTCGGGCTGCTTTCTCTGTCGACATCAGACTATTGCCGGCTTGACGATTTGATTCTCGGCCTTGATAAAGAAAAGCTTTATCCTGAGCAAAGCATTTCAATTCCGTCAATGCGCATGAACGACAATACCATCGCGCTGCTTGACTCTACCCCGCATATCCGCAAGGGCGGGCTGACCTTTGCCCCGGAAGCCGGCACCCAGAGGCTACGCAATGTTATCAACAAGAATGTAACCGAAGAAGATATCATCAGTGTCATGAAAGCGACTGGCGGGTCTGATTATCGCACCGTCAAACTGTATTTCATGATGGGTCTACCTTTTGAAACAGACGAAGACCTCTACGGAATCGTAGACCTGGTCAACCGTCTAGAAGATATCGGTCGAACCACAAAACCCCGCAAACAGATATCCATAAGCCTTTCAGGATTTGTGCCCAAACCATTCACTCCTTTTCAGTGGGCACAACAGGCCGACATTGCCGAACTCAAGCGCAAGCGTCTCATTGTCACCCGGGGTCTTGAACGCAACAAAAGCCGCATCTCATGGCGAGAAGAGTATCTCTGCCTCCTGGAATCAGTGTTGTCAAGAGGTGACGAGAAAACCGGAGAACTTATTGAAGCGGCATTCAGAAACGGGTGCAAATTTGATGGCTGGCACGAGCATTTTTCACGGGAGAAATGGGAGAAAGCTTTTGCCGACACGGGCCTTCAGGCAAGTGAATATCTTAGAAGCAGACCCGTATCAGAAAGCCTGCCCTGGGATTTTATCGACTTTCAGGTGCCACGCGCCTACCTTGAAAAAGAATACGAGCTTGCGGCACTGGCCGCAAACGGAGGGCAATCATGAACCAGGACAACAAAAGCCTTCCTGTTGAAGAAATCAAAGTCAGGGTTGATTACAGCAAAACCTGCCAGGCCAGATATATAGCTCACCTCGACACCATCGATGTGATCTGCAAAGCCCTGAGAAGGCTGCAGTTGCCCTATGCCGTCACCCAGGGGTGCCATGCCCGACCCAAGATAAGTTTTGGGCCACCACTGCCCCTTGGGCATGCCAGCTTCTGCGAATATTTCATTTTGTCACTTACCAGAACAGCTGATGCAGCAACGCTGCATGAGTCTTTGAACCGTGAATTACCTTCTGGAATGAGGGTTTTGCGTGTCACTATTCCTTATACTGAAAAAAAGACAGGAAACTTTGGTGAAAAGTTGAGTTACCGCCTGACTTTTTCAGATAGTGAAACGGCCAACAACGCTATGGCTTATCTGCTCGACAAGGATTCCTGCTTTGCCGTTGAACGCAAAGGGCAGACCCGCCAGTATTGCCTTAAAGATGCTGTTTTGTCTGTTAAAATTGCCGAGCATGATGGCATGCCGATACTTGAAGCTGAATTTGTCCAGGGCCAGGCTGATGTGCCTTCGGTATCAAAAATTGTTACCGCCCTGGCCGGGCACCTTGCCGACCAGAAAGACAGCCTGAAACTGATCGAGAGAATCTCGCTCATTGAATTAAACCAGAAACAGGAGATTTCTTCTAATTGAACAGGAAAATTTTAGTAAATATTGGCCCTTACGAATCAAGGGCCGCCATTGTTGAAAATGGAAAACTCGTTGAGCTTTTATATGAAATACAGGACAGCGAAAAGATTGTAGGCTGCATTTATAAAGGGCGGGTAGCCAATGTTGTTGCCGGCACGCAGAGTGCCTTCGTCGATATCGGCATTCACAAAGATGCCTACCTGACTCTGACCGGTGTCGAAGGCAGCGACGATGAAGACCTGAAAGACATTTTCCGCAGCCCGATTCAGGACACTCTGAAAGTTGGACAGGAAGTGGTTTTGCAGATACTTAAAGAGCCAACCCCAACCAAGGGGCCACGTTCGACCATGACCATTTCATTTCCGGGTCGCTATCTTGTCTATATGCCCAAAGTCGATCATGTCGGCGTTTCACGAAAAATCAACCAGGATCGTGAGCGCGACAGGCTACGTGCCATTGGCCGACGCATTGTGCCAAAAGGTGGCGGCGTAGTTTTTAGAACTGCATCTGAAGGGCTTGAAGAAAATGTTCTCAAAGCCGACCTCGATCTTCTTCTCAAGATGTGGAAAAAGGTTGAAAGCAAAATCACCAAGTCGCCCCCACGCACCATGCTTCACCGTGATATCCCGTTGCCCATGAAGGTTGCCCGTGATTTTTTCACCGATGATGTTCAGGAAATGATCATCGATTCAGAAGAAGCGTACAAGACCATCATTGAAGACTGTGAATTTTTATCGCCGCTTCAGAGAGCATCTCTTGAGCTTTACCGCAACCCTGTTCCCATTTTTGAAAAATTTGGCGTTGAAAAAGAAATCGAACGGGCTTTGTCGAGAAAAATCTGGCTTGATTCAGGCAGCTATATTTTTATAGACAAGACAGAGGCCATGTATTGCATCGATATCAACAGCGGGCGCTTTTCGGGTGGTTCAGACCTTGAAGAAACCGTTTTCAGGGTTAATCTTGAAGCAGCAAAAGAGATTGCGCGCCAGATACGGCTACGAAATCTATCCGGCATGATTATCATTGATTTTATCGACATGGAGGCACCTTCACACCGGGCCCAGGTTCTAAAAACCCTGCGTGAAGGTTTCAAGGGCGATCGCAACAAACCAAACATTCTTGAGTTTTCAGAGCTTGGTCTTGTCCAGATGACACGCAGAAGAACTTCTGCAAGCCTTGACGAAATCAGAAAAGCGACTTGCCCCTGCTGCCAGGGTGCCGGCAAAACCCTCTCGGTTCATACAGTTGCCAATCAGATACGTGCCGCCCTGATAGATGAGGCCCGAAGATACCAGACCGAAAAGATGGTTATCAATGCCCATAAACTGGTATTAGACCTGCTCAGGGGGCGTGATAACAGTGGTCTCAGAGAGATTGAAAATGAGATCAGACGCAAATTGATTTTAAAACCATCAACTGGCTTTGATCTTGAGAACTTCAAAATTGAACCGGTTATGGAGCGTGCCGCCAGACCACAGACAAGGAGCCATGACAATAATCGAAATAACCATGGCAATGAACGAGCAAAGCCTCTCGATGACGGCAAAACTGAATCAGGCGACGATGCCCCCGATGCAGATGCAAACACAACTTTGCCTGAAACAGTTAATGAAGAAGCGGTTACCGATACAGGAGAATGATTTGAAGCGCCTGAGAAAACCTGGAATACTGATTTTACTGCTTATAATGGCGACATGCGCCGGAGCGGCAGAAATAAAATACGCCTATAAAAAAGGCAGCACTTATTCTTACAGGTATACGCAAAGCACTTCGTCAAAGTCTAAGGCCTTCACGGTAAGCACAGCTGAATCTTCGCCGCCGGTTTCCTATGATTTCTCAGTTAAATCTATCGATTTTCAGGATGGAGCTTTTATTCTCGATGTGGGTGACAAAGCGGCAACATATCGACGTTACATCCGTGAAAACGGTGAAATTAAAGGTGCTCCTGCAGAAGCGGGCCAGGGAATTCCCTTCTTTCTGACCTTCCCGGAGGGCGACTGGAAGGTTGCAGAAAAACGGCAGGTTAGAAAGTCTCTTTCACTGGGCAACAAAGATGTTATGGCGATCTGGAGCCTTCTTTTAAAGTCTGTTGACAATGAAAAAGGCTTAGCCGAGATTCTTTTTACTGCAAACCTGAGCCTGCCCGAAGATCAGCTTCGACAAAAGGGTTTTTCTCTGAAGGGCCGGGTTGTGTTCAATATGCTCGAAGGTGTCATTCATCAGGCCGACTGGCAGACCACCTACAAATTTAATTTTTCCAACAAAGCATTTGCGATAACCAGAAATTTATGGGTGTTCGAAAAGCAGTCAAGCCACACACTTGCCATGACAGGGATTCAGGAGTAATGACATGAAACGTTTTTCGATCTGTCTGCTGCTTCTTTTGTCTGCCACTGTTTCCATGGCCCAGAGTCACGGCAGTGATATCACCTCACCTTTCAGGCTCTGGTTGCTCAACAATGAAGCGCGAGTCTTCTCTTCACTGGCAACCGACGAAATCCTGACAGGCAAAGTGGTATCGCCCTTTTCTTTGCTGCCGCCGACGCGGTTGCAAACAGGTAAAGCAGAAGAAAAGCTCTGGGAAACCCACCGTAAAATTTATGTTCTTCTCGATGAAACTCAAAATATTTATAGTGTTGCCCGCAAATACGGCAACGGGCGCTTTGCGGTCATAACAAAACAGGCGCGCCCTGAAACCTGGTCGCTTATGCCACTTCTGGCAGCAACCCCTGAAATAATCAGAACGGTTTCACCACTATTCAGAAAGACTTTTCATAATACGCTTCTAAAGAGCATGAATCTTGACCCTGAGCGCGATATCGATCTTTCAGCAAGACTGAACAAAGCCTTGAAAAAATTATCTGACGAAGAATTCAGACTTATGAACGATTATTTTGGCACTTTTGCCGCATTGTTTCCTTCTGATCCAAGTATCAGGGTCTTGAAAAGCTTCATCGAAACCGGAAGCAGAAAACCCTTTGGAACCGGCCTGAAAGAGCTTCTCAGGCCGAGCGTCGAGCCTTCTGCTCCAACGAAGGTTGCCACTGCACAGGCGGCAGAACCTGATGACCCTCTGGCTGAGCTCGAAAAACTCGCTCAATTCGATGCCGGGCTCACAGATTCAATCAACCCCGATCCCGACAGCAAAGCAGACGAAAAACAACCCGCGACCCTTGAACCGCCCCCCCCTGGAACAGAAGACCTGTTCAACATCTGGGACTAACAAAAAATTGCCAATCTGGGGTCAGGTTGGCAATAAAGAACTTAAAACCACTTAAAACCTTGAGGCAAATGAAAAGCAGAAAGACTTTTCAAGATACCTGTAATCAGCGATTATAGTAGTCTTTCAGTGGTGGGGCCGAGTTAGCGCGCAACTTCTTGAGTGCCTTTTCTTCAACCTGTCTGACACGCTCGCGGGTGACACCAAGTATCCTGCCGATTTCTTCAAGCGACCTCGGCGTGCCATCGTCTAGACCAAATCTGAGTTTGATCACTATCTGCTCGCGTTCGGTAAGTGTTTCAAGCACGCGGCAAATCTGGTCACGCAGCAATGAGTCGATAACTGCTTCTTCCGGGCTGACTGCATCTTCGTTGGAAATATAGTTTTCAAGGGAGGTATCTTCTTTGTTACCAACCGAGATTTCAAGCGATACCGGTTCCTGGGTCAGACGAACCACTTCTTCTATACGCTCAACAGGCAGATCAACCTTGGCCGAAAGTTCTTCCATCGAGGGTTCACGGCCCTTTTCCTGAACGAACATCCTGATCTGTTTACGAACTTTGTTAACGATTTCCATGATGTGAACAGGAATGCGGATCACCCTCGACTGTTCGGCCAGGGCACGGGTAATCGCCTGTCTGATCCACCAGGTGGAGTAAGTCGAAAACTTGTAACCCATTGTGTAGTCAAATTTATCGATCGAACGCAGCAGGCCAAGATTGCCTTCCTGAATAAGGTCGAGAAAAAGCAGCCCACGATTGGTATATTTTTTGGCAATACTGACAACCAGCCTCAAATTAGCGGTAATCAGAGCTTCGCGAGCATCGGGGTCGCCATCGAGAATGCGGCGGGCGAATTCCTTTTCCTGGTCGTGCGTTGCCAGACTCAGCTTGGTAAGCTGCTGTAAATAAAGCTTAACAGAGTCATCAAATATTGACTCTTCCTTACGCTTTTCGCGCTCATCCTGATGATCGACGACATCTTCATCACTTCTCTTGTAATGGTGAGGCTCGGCTACCTTGATTTCTTCGTGAACAGCCTTTTTTGTTGGTTCAACGGGTTTTTCAACCTTTCCTGTCACTTCGCCTTTACTCGGCTTGCTTTTCGGCATGTTCCAGCTCCTCTTCGCGGGCAAATCTTCCCATGCCGCGAAACTTTTTGTAGCGTTCGTCTAATAATTTATCGGCTTTCATTGCCATTAATGAAGGTAGATGTTTTTCTATCTGGTTTTTTATTTCATCGGCAGCCATCTGGTGATTGCGATGCGCTCCGCCGATTGGTTCGGGAAGAATGCCATCGATAATTCCTGCTTCAAGAAGGTTGCTGGCCCTGAGCTTGAGAGAAGTTGCCGCCTCACGG
>JAQUZA010000172.1 GCA_028691595.1 Candidatus Rifleibacteriota bacterium | reverse complement strand
AAACTGCTTGAAAGCTGGCAGATAACGAGATAGCGGCCGGTTATACCTGAGTTTTGATTTTCCGCCAGTGCGGTTGACACGGGTTCTTGTTCTCTGTTAAGCTGATGCCCTACCTTTTGCCCTCAAAGTTCCCAACAGGAGAAACTTGAATTGGTCAGAAATCTGGCTGTTCTGGCATTAATGATGATTGGCCTGCTGGCCGGCATGATTATCTATGATTACATGCAAATCCCCAGCCGGAATCTGGTAATTTTTTATACTTCGAATCTTCGTGGGCAGATAAAGCCCTTTTCTGGAACGGTTCTTGACCGCCAGTATGACCAGATCGGTGGTCTGGCTTTTATAAGAGGCTTTATTTCAGACACTTCCCGGGCATTCAATTTTAACCCGGCCCATGTTCTTCT
Source organism: Candidatus Rifleibacteriota bacterium (assembly GCA_028691595.1). Taxonomy (GTDB): domain Bacteria; phylum Muiribacteriota; class Ozemobacteria; order Ozemobacterales; family Ozemobacteraceae; genus Rifleibacterium. The sequence goes on along the minus strand of JAQUZA010000172.1, from coordinate 6,348 downwards.
TCTTGATACAGGTGATGCTCTTTTTGGCACAGCAGAGGCTTCACTCACCATGGGCGAGGTTCCGCTGCGCCTTATGGGGCGCACCGGTTACGATGCCATGACTATCGGCAACATGGAATTTGAATATGGCTTTGAAAGCCTTAAAACCTTTGTAAGCAGCAATCACGTTCCTATGCTTGCCTGCAACTATAGAGACGTTACCAGCCCGGTTGGCGAAACCTTCAAAGGCAGTATTCTGATCGAAAAAGGTGGCATCAAAGTCGGAATTGTCGGTCTTGGTCACGGACAACTCGCTCGCAATACTCGCCAGGATAACATCGTCAACCTTGAAATCGTCGACATGAAAACTTCAGTTCAAAAATCCGCTGCGCTGCTTCGCGAAAAAGGTGCCGAGGTTATCGTGCTTCTATCGCATCACCCTGAAGTCGGTGGTCTCGATAATCCTGCCGAAATTTTTCCTGAAGTAGACATTATTATTGGTGATCTCATCGGGCCGGGTGCTGTTGTTTCCGGCCGTCCCATGGTTTGCCAGACAGCTCCAAGCCGCGGTGGTGGCATTGGCATGGTTAAAATATCTCACATGGGCGGAAAATGGGATATAGCCAGAGGATTTCAGCGGATTTTTACCGTTGATGCCAGCAAAATTACCCCCGATAATGAACTTGCCGGCGAAATCAGCAGGGTTGAAGCCAAGATAGACAGCCTTCTCGATGAAGTCATAACCACAAGTTCAGGCAATTTCAGTTATTCTTATACTGAAGAATCGGCAATCGGCAATTTAATCGCCGACTGCATGCGGGAAACGGCCGGAACTCAGGTCGCTCTTGCCAATTCAGGAGGTATTAAAACCTCTCTCAGCTCAGGTCCGGTTTCTTTAAGGCATCTTTACGATATTCTTCCTTTCGAAAACAATCTGGTCGCAGTCGATATGGCAGGCTGGCAGCTTGAAAACCTTATCGAAGAAAGCCTTTCGGGTAAAACAGGGTTTTTGCAGGCATCCGGCATTAGCTGTACTTTCTCAAGCTCAAATCCCCCTGGTTTTAGAATTATTCAGATCGATATCAACAATAAACCCCTTGAATTCAATGCTACCTACTCGGTGGCGGTGAATGATTTTATGCATTCAAATGACTTCGACTGGCCCGAACTTTCTCATGCTGGCGAGGCAAAAGTTAAAGGCCTGATCAGAGAAAATCTCGAAAAATTTCTGCGAAAGAATTCAGTTCTATCCCCTGTCACCGAAAAACGTTTTGCAGACTTTGAGGAGCTCGATGAAACGCTGCGAATTCAGGCCCTTTCATACGAACTGGCCAGTCTTTCAACCCCACTGTCGCACGATGGCACCATTGAATCAGAGTATTGCCGTCTGGTTGCCGAGACTATGCGACTTGAGACTGGCGCAGACTTTGCCTTTATTCCGGTTGATCTGATTAACAGAACCGGTGAGGCGCTGATTTCTGTTACCCCGGCGAGAATAATTTCTGATTTTTCAAGTTCCGAGGGCGTAAAACTGCTTGAACTTGACGGCAAAAGCCTTGAAGTTCTAATACGCAGTTCTATGATCCAAACTGGCCGCCCGTTGGCTTTTTCGGGTTTTTCTCTCGAAAAGCTAGACAATGACAGATTTAAAATACTTCCATGGAGCGGTAATTTCAGCGGCGAAAATATTTATAAAGTCGCTGTGACCGAAAGCCTTCCCTTGAAGGTTCCCGGGTTATATGATATTTCATCCGCAAATTCGCGGAAATACTTCAATGACCTCAGACGAGCTTTTATTAATGGCCTCAGACGCAGAAATGGACAGGTAGAAATACGACGTGCCCTTTATTGATTTTTTTCGCAGCCGCAAACTTAAGTTCAAGATTCTCCTGCTTTTTGCACTTATTCTTGTTCTTCCTCTCGCCATACTCATGGCTGTCACCCTCGAACGAATTTCACTGGTGGCAAGGCAGGACCTGAACCGCAATCTTGGCTACGCCGGCTCTTTGTTCCGAAACAGTCTTGAAGATCAGCTTGACTCGCTCAAAATCAGGGCAAAAACCGTCGCCGATTTTGATTTTTACACTCTGGCCGGCATGGGTTTTTCGGCCTCAGCTACTGTCCCTTTAATGCAGTATGAACTTATAAGGTCTGGGCTCGATTACATAGCCATTGTTGAAAATCGCAGCAATATACTGATAGAAGAAGGAACCACTCCTTCTGAAGCTCTGGCCAAAATTATTCCGGCCATGTGTCATACCCCATTGAATGTTAATCTATTCGTAATCGCTGACGAACCCTGGATCTTTGCCGCGGCAATGATTACCAAGCTCAAGACTGAATTGCCTCAGCACGTGCTTTTTGCGCAACGCCTGCCCAGGGATTTTGCTGATAAGCTCAAGCGCCTGACCGGTGCCGAGTATACCCTTCTCTACGCCGGCAAGCGAATTTTAACCAGCCAGATGGATATTTATGCCAGGCGAAAAACCGGAAAATCTCCTGAAGATCCCGATGTAAACTCAGGCCAATCAGAAATTCTCGGAAAATCGCACTTTTTTGTGAGAGATGAAGTTCTGAAAGGAAGAATTTCAGAAACGATCAGACTCGAAATCGCCCTGCCCGATTCAGAATACAACGTTCTCGGTCAGACAATGCGACGAGACTTCATCATTTTTGGCCTGCTTGGGCTTGTACTTGCTCTTGTTACGGGTACGGTTCTTTCATGGCACATTGCCAGCCCGATCAACCTGCTTGCTGAAAGCACTTCCAAGGTGGCTGCAGGCGACCTTTCCCCGACGGCAGATCTTTCTCGAAGTGATGAAATTGGTCTGCTCAGTCGAAACTTTCGTGAAATGGTAATCAGCATCCGCCAGGAAAAAGACCTCAAAGAGCAGCGAATGAGCGAATTGAACACTCTTTTTGCCATCAGCAATGCGGTCAATTTTTTCTCAGATTCTGAAGAATTACTTAAATTCGTTTTAACCCATGCTATTGAAGTTCTTGAAGCAGAACGTGGTTCAATAATGCTGCTCGATGACCAGACGGATGAATTGATGGTCAAGGTCGCTTCAGGCGGCAGATACAGAGTATTTTCCGGAACCCCCATTCGCCTGGGGCAAGGTGTTTGTGGCCAGGTTGCGCTTGACGGCCAGGGCCTGATCTGCAATGAGGGCTTTAAAGATTCAAGATTTCGCAATTTTGGTAGCCTGATGCCGGTCGAAGATATAAAAAGCCTGATCTGCTCTCCACTTAAATTCAAAGAGGGCACAATTGGGGTCATAAATATTGTTAACAAGCGTAACAGCACAGATTTTCGCGAAAGTGACCTTTCGCTGCTTAATCTCATTGCCTCTCAGGCGGCTGTGACCATCGAAAACAACAAGCTTTACGAACTGTCGATCACCGATGGCATGACGCGCCTTTTTGTGCACCGTTATTTTCAGGCCCGTCTTTCAGAAGAACTTCTGCGTGCACGCCGCTATGGTCTTACTCTCAGTCTTATAATGATTGATATTGATAACTTTAAAAAATTCAACGACACCTATGGACACCAGATTGGCGACATAGTCATTCAAAAGGTTGCCCAGAGCATAAAAGAAACGGTGCGAACCGGCATAGATATTCCCTGCCGTTATGGTGGCGAAGAAATGTCGGTTATTCTGCCTGAGACCCGCCCTGAAGAAGCTCTTCAGACTGCAGAACGCCTGCGTGAAAGAATAGCTGCCCTTTCTCTGGCGCATAGCAGTGGCGAACTGAGAATAACTGTCAGTATCGGCGTTTCATCCTACCCTGTTCACTCGCATGACCGTGAATCTTTGATAAAAACTGCAGACAAAGCTCTTTATGTGAGCAAAGGCGCGGGCAAAAACCGCTCTACCCTTGCCTGCGAAGATCACCAGGCATGAACCCCCGTATTGCCGGCCTTCTTGTCGCCATCTGTGGCATTCTTCGCAGCACAGATCTCTATTTTCGTAATCCGATTATCAAGAGTCTTCCGGTTGTCGTTCTAATTGCCTGGGAGCACCTGATAAATCTGGTGCTTATTCTACCGGTGCTCTTTGTTAAAAGACGTGAGTTTTTGCGACTTACCCGGCGTGATCTGGCATTGCTTTTGGGGGTTGGGGTCGGAGCGTCGGCATTGGGCGTTCTATGCTTCACTCAGGCCTTTCATTACATTAACCCGGCACTGGCAGTGCTATTGCAAAAGCTCCAACCGGTCATGACCATTCTGCTTGGTATGCTCGTTTTGCGTGAGAGGGTTTCCAGGCCCTTTCTCGGTTGGGCTTTGCTGGCTATCATCTGTTCGTATTTCGTTTCATTCGGGCTGACGAATCCATTTACCGGCGAAGGTCTGGCTTTGGCAAAAGGTGCTTTCTTCGCGGTCGGCGCGGCTTTTTTCTGGGGCAGCGGCACGATCTGGGGCAAAATGCTTCTTGGCAAATATGATCAGCATTTTGTGCTCGGCTGTCGTTTTCTGGTGGGCGGCATTTTTACCGTTTTACTGGCTTTTTCAGTCAATGGCGGTCTTGAATTTGAACGCGTCTGCCTGGGTGAGACCCCTCTGCTGGGCAGCATCGTTTATATGGCGGTCATTTCGGGAATCCTGGCAACCAGTTTTTTTTATGCCGGTTTGCGCTGGGTAAAAGCATCGCTGGCATCGATTCTCGAGTTGTTTTTTCCGGTTTCTTCGGTGGTGATAATGTGGTTGAGCTTTAACCGGCCCATTACTTCAGTGCAGCTCATAGCCGGGCTGATAATGTTTTTTGCTGTCTATAAAATAAACCAGCTGACTGAAAAAAGCAGTTGATTTACCGGGCCGGTGTCAGGGGCTTTTATCGCCCTGAGCCTTGAGAAGCATCTGGAAAATCTGATACTTTTTCTGGTATATGGCCAGGGCCTGCAGAGTCTCGATAGTCTGTGGCCCGCTTTCGCGAAGAAGACGAACATATTCATTGTAGGCATCGAGATACTCTTTTTGCGACTGTTCAAGGGTTGAGAGTCTTGGCGCAGATGTCTGGGAGGAACCTGAAGCTTCAACAGTGCCCTGCTGGCTGGGAGACATCGATATCTGCCCTGCCCTTGGGTCGGTTGACGGGGGTTGTTCGGGGAGTTCCTTTTTCTCGCAACCGGTGGTGCTTGCAAGAATAACCAGAGCCGCAAAAACCAGAATAAAATGTTTCATTTTGATTACCTTGTATGATTATAGATACCGGGCCGGGGAGTGTCAAGAGTGCGAGCCGGGAAATTTGCCATTCAGCTGCCTTTCAAAAGATTCTTTGCATTTTTCCCTTTGAAAAATCGTGGCAATTATCAGGTCGTGAAATAAAAAACTTGATAAATGTAGCCCGCAGGTAGTATAATCTCTCGGTTTAAAGAGGAGTGAGGAGACCCTGTAAAGTACTCACCGTGCACTTAAGGCATTGATTAAAAGCCAATTTGTAACCCAGGAAAGGGGAGCATCATGAAAACCGTTCTAGAAAAAGGTAATATTTTTTACCAGGGTAAATTTCAGGAACTCGAAAAGCTTGTCATTGAAAAAGGTAAAATTACCGAAATTATTCTTGCCTCCGCCAAAGCAAAAAAGGGTAAAGCCTTACCCCCCACAAAAAAGAAGCCAGAAGCGGCAGGGCAGACGATTGACTGTAGCGATAAGTATATTCTTCCAGGGTTTATCGATGCCCATACACATATCAGTCTCGAAGAAGAAGGTGTGGGCTGGCATGATGCCGATTTTAACGAATCATTCGGGCTTGCAACCCCTCATGTAAGAGCTTTTGATGCTCTCAAAATGCGCGATCGTGCCTTTAAAGATGCTCTGGCCGGTGGCGTAACCACGGCGATGATCACCCCGGGGTCTGCAAATCCGATTGGTGGCCAGTGCTGTATCGTAAAAATGGTCGGTAATATTGCTGAAGATGCCGTAATTAAATAATGCTCCGGCATGAAATTCGCTTTCGGCGAAAATCCGAAACGTGTCTATGGCGACCAGAAGAAATTTCCCAGCACCCGCATGGGTACCGCAGCTGTAATCCGGGAATGGCTGATGAAAGCCCAGGATTACCTCAAACGCAAAAAGACCAAAGAATTTAAAGAACGCGAAATCAGACTTGAAGCCATGATTCCGCTTATCGAAGGCAAAATTCAGGCACGCGCACATGCTCATCAGGCTGACGATATCATCACAGCCTACCGCATCGCCCAGGAATTCAACCTGGACCTCGTGTTCGATCATTGCACTGAGGGGCACCTGATTGCAAAAGAACTTGGTAAATGGAAAGCCCGCGCCGTCGTTGGCCCAACTCTTTCCAGCCGCTCAAAAGCAGAACTCAAGAACAAGACTTTCGATACTGTCGGCATTCTTATGGATGA
>JAQUZA010000171.1 GCA_028691595.1 Candidatus Rifleibacteriota bacterium | reverse complement strand
TATTCTAACTTCTGCTCTATCGTCTTGCCAACTTCATGTTTACCGGTTGGCCGGGAGGTTGTTTTTAACGGGGGCATGTGCTAGTTTTTATCAGTTATCCGGAGGAAACCATGAGCCTTGCCCAGCTTGAAAAAACCTTAAAACTCGATATCAAAGCGGCCCTCGGCTGCACCGAACCCATAACCATTGCCCTTGCCACCTGCAAAGCCAGACGGCTTACCAGCGCCGCTATTGCCAAAATTACGCTGCGCCTTTCAACAAACCTGCTGAAAAATGCCATGGAAGTGGGCATTCCCGGGACAGGTGGCCAACGTGGGATACCACTGGCAGCAGCTCTGGGTTGTTTTTCTGCGGCAGAAAACCCTGGCCTGACACTACTTGAAGGCATGAGCAAAGAGTGGCTTGAACAGGCCCGCAACTTCGTTGAAAGAGATTTGATCGATCTTGACCTCGCCTCTGAAAAACACGGTCTTTTTGTCGATGCTCTTGTTGAAGACACCCAGGGCAATACCGGCCGTTGCGTGATTTCGGGCAGCCACGAGAACTGTGTTCTTCTCGAAAAAAACGGCATGATCGTTTACTCATCAAATAACACCGGCGATAACGGTTCGGGGGAACTTTTGCGCCAACGCCAGGCCCTGGCCGGGTCATCTTTCACTGAGATATGGAACAGCATTGCCGACCTTTCTGAAGACTTGCGCGAGCACATGCTTCAAGGCATCGAAATGAACCTCAAAGTTGCAGAAGCCGGCATGAATAACGATGGCTTTCTACATATCGGCAACATTTACAACAGCCTGATAAAAGACGGGTGGCTTGGCAATGATGTCGTCAACCGCGCCAAGGCAATCACTTCAGCAGCGGTCGATGCCCGTATGTCTGGTTGCGATCTACCGGTCATGACTTCAGCAGGTTCTGGCAATCAGGGCCTGACAATCACCCTGCCCTTGCAGATACTTGCTGAACATCTTAAGTCAGACCGCCGCAAGCTCAGCGAAGCCCTGGCGATTGCTCATGGCATTACCAGCATACTGAAACATCATTCAGGCACTCTTTCAGCAATGTGTGGCTGTGTTGTCTGCTCTGGAACCGGCTTAACGGCAGGAGCGACCTATCTGCTCGGCGGCACTCTTGAAACGGCCACCGCTGCGATAAACAACATGGTCGGCAGCATAACCGGCATTATTTGCGATGGTGCGAAGGTAGGCTGTTCGATCAAGCTGGTATGCGCTGTTGATTCGGCATTTCAGGCGGCCATGATGGCAATGCGAGGTCTCAAACTACCTACAACCAACGGGGTTCTCGGTGATACTCTCGAGACAAGTCTTGCCAATATAGGTCTTATAGCAGCACCCGGCATGCTCGAAACCGATGATCAGATTCTGGCCATCATGCTTGGGAAACCTGTTAAACCAGCTAATGCTGATTAACCCTGCGAAAGGTTTTGATGCGAGCCTGCATCTGCCCGGGGACAAATCAATTGCGCACCGGCTGGTGCTTATTTCTCTTTTATTGAAAGGCAGTCTGGATATCTCTAACCTGCCCGAAGGCAGTGATGTATTAACAAGTCTGTCACTGGTCGAAAAACTGGGGATAAAAGTCACCCGAAAGTCAGATCGGCTTTTATTGAGCAATGCCGACCTTGCGCCTGTTCAAGAAAATCAGTTCTGCGAACTCGACTGCATGAATTCAGGTACCAGCGCCAGACTGCTTGCTGGCATACTGGCAGCAAAACCGGGAAGCTACGTCATTACCGGTGACGAATCACTGCGCCGGCGGCCCATGTTGAGGGTCGTTACCCCCCTTGCCAGCATGGGCGCAGAAATTTCATGCACCAGTGACGGCACCCTTCCAATATTGATATCAGGCAAAAAGAACCTGCACGCAATTCAATACAACAATCAGGTCGGTTCGGCACAAATAAAATCGGCTGTTCTTCTGGCCGGTTTAAGCGCCAGCGGCATAACACAGGTTCAAGAAACTCGCTCCAGCCGTGATCACACCGAACGGCTGCTTAAAAAACTGGGTGCCGAAATAAACGTTTCCGATGGCAGAACAAGCATCGAAGGGCCGGTGTCATTACAAGGTTCATACTCATTTTCCATACCTGGCGACATCAGCAGCGCGGCCTTTTTTCTTGTGGCAGCGGCTCTTTTTCCGGGCAGCAGACTTGAAGTTATCGATGTCTGCCTGAATCCGGGTCGAATAAAGTTTCTAGAAGTCCTGCGTCGCATGGGGGCAGCCGTTGAGATAAAAGTGAGCGAAAATGACTGGGAACCAAGAGGTACAGTAACAATAAAAGGTGGCCCTCTGAAGGGCACAAATATAGGTGCCGAAGAAATCCCCGCGCTTGTTGATGAATTGCCGGTTCTTGCGGTAGCCATGGCTTTTGCTCAGGGTAATTCACGGGTAACCGGAGCGAGTGAACTTCGCCACAAAGAAAGTGACCGGATTGCCAATCTTGTATCTCAATTTAGAAAGACTGGAATAAGCTGCCAGGAGCACACTGATGGGTTCAGCATAACCGGAAGCGATGAAATTCTGGTTCAGGCCGAACTTGACCCCAACAACGATCATCGTCTGGCAATGGCTTTTGCAATTCTGGCCTGCCGCAGCACCAACGGCCAAATTTTAAAAAATCCGGATTGTGTAAAAATTTCTTTTCCAGATTTCTTCACACGCTTGAAATCATTTATTCATGGCTGATGTAAAAAGGTCTTTACAATTATCTTTGCTGCTTTTTTTGCTTGCAAAACAAACAAAAATAGTGTACGATGTCGCCCATTAGTCGGTTCATTATTGCCAACCGATGAGTTTATAGGAGTCTTTTCAAGACCTTGCATTCGCCCAGCAACAAAGGTTCATGTGATGTGGTCGCCATTGACGGTCCCGCCGGGGCCGGCAAAAGTACGGTCGCGAGAATGGCCGCCGAGCGTCTCGGTTACGGTTATCTCGACACCGGAGCCATGTATCGGGCTGTAACCCTGAAAGCTCTTCAGGATGGCATCGAATTTTCTGATACCGCCTCTTTGCGCCGTTGTGCCAGCGATTGTGGTCTGCGTTTCGAGACCAGCAAAGAATCTGCACAGCCACGCGTTTTTCTGAAAAATATTGAAGTGACCAATGACATTCGCAAGCCTGAGGTTGCCCGCAGTGTATCAGCCGTGGCGGCCGATCAGGGCGTTCGCGAATGTATGACCTCGCTGCAGCGACAGATCGGCCAGCACGGTAACTGGGTCGTTGATGGTCGTGATATTGGTTCGGTGGTTTTTCCGCAGGCCCGCACCAAGATTTATCTGACCGCTTCAATTGAAGAAAGGGCCCGCCGCCGCCTGCACGACCTGCACGAAAAAGGTTTTGAGGCCGACATCGAAAGTCTCAAACAGGAAATCGCCAGACGAGACGAATATGACTCAAACCGTGAGTTCGCTCCGCTCAAGCAGGCTGATGGAGCAGTATTTCTGGATACTACCGCATTGACCATAGACCAGGTCATTGATCGGATTATCATAATTGTAACTAATACCCGGGACAATTTGATCCCAATGGAGGAACGTATGACCGAAGTTAAAAACACCCAACAGGAACAGGCTGAAAGCGCCGAAGAGAACCAGATGACGATGGAGGAAGCGCTGAACGGTGAGTTCCGAACAATCTCCAGGGGGGCCATTGTAACTGGCACCGTTATCGAGAAGAACCAGAGCGGCATTTATGTCGATCTCGGCTACAAATCTGACGGCATCGTTCCGATAGACGAATTTGATGGCGAAGAAGCCAAATATAATGTTGGCGATGAAATCAAAGTTTATGTGAAGAAGGTTGATGATGGCCATGGCCAGCTTCTCCTTTCTTTCCGCCGCGCCCAGGAACTCGGTTCATGGGACGAACTTGACGAAGCCTTCAAGAATAAAACTCCGGTTGAATGTATCGTTAAAGAACGCATCAAGGGCGGCTATAACGTCAGCGTCATGGGCGTAAGAGCATTTCTGCCACAGAGTCAGCTTTCACACGGCAAGAACGCCAAAGAAAGCATTGGCATGAGCTTTCCGATGGTTATCACTGAATTTGACCGCCGCCGCAAGAATGTCGTCGTTTCAGAACGCGCCATCCTTGATAAGGTTCGCGACAAACGCAAAGGCGAAATTTTCGAAAAATTCAACGTTGATGATGTTATCAAAGGCGTTGTTTCAAGAATCGTTGAATACGGTGCTTTCGTAGACCTTGGTGATGGCGTTGAAGGCCTGATTCACCGCAACGACCTAAGCTGGTCGGTAATTTCAAACCCACGCGAAGTTGTTCAGCCAGGCGAAGAAATTGAAGCCAAAATTCTGAAAATGGATGTCGAAAAAGGCAAAATCAGCCTTGGCATCAAACAGAAAAAAGAAAACCCCTGGGAAACAGTTGACAACCGCTACAAGGTTGGCCAGAAATATCATGGCAAAGTTAAAAACCTCATGGATTTCGGCGCATTTGTTGAGCTTGAAGAAGGCGTTGAAGGCCTCGTTCATATTTCTGACCTCTCATGGGCAAGAAATATCAAGCACCCAAGCGAAGTCGTCAAGACTGGTGACGAAATCGATATCGTAGTAAAAGAAATCGACAAAGAAAAGAAGCGCATTTCCCTTTCATACAAAGAAGTCCTCCCCCACCCGTGGGAACAGGTTACTTCCAAATACAAAATCGGCGACGTTGTAACTGGCAAAGTTAACAACATGACTGATTTCGGTGCTTTCATCGAAATCGCTCAGGGCGTTGAAGGTCTGCTGCACGTTTCCGACATGGACTGGGTCAAAAAAGTCAATCATCCCAAAGAAATTCTCGAAAAAGGCCAGGAAGTTAAAGTTAAAATTCTTAACATCGACACTGCCAGCCACAGACTTTCTCTGGGCCTGAAACAGACCACCACCGACCCCTGGGAAAGAGTTGAATACGAATACAAAATCGGCGATCAGGTTACCGGTGTCGTTAAAAACCTGGTTCCCTACGGTGCCTTTGTTCAGCTGGAAAATGGCCTCGAAGGCCTGCTGCACGTTTCTGAATTTTCATGGCAGAATGATGTCGAAAACCCGACCGAAGCTCTCAAAGTTGGCGATCAGGTTACCGTCATGGTCTATGAAATCGACAAGAACAAGCAGAAAATCGGTCTGTCACTGCGCCGCATGCAGGATGACCCCTGGAAAGACGTTGAGCGCAAGTTCACCAAAGACAGTGTTCATCAGGGCAAAGTTGCCGTTCTTCTCGAAAATGGCGTTGAAATTGCCGTCACCGAAGGAGTTACCGGTTTCGTTCATATCTCTCAGCTCTCAGCTCAGCGGGTTAACAGCCCCTCTGAAGTTGTTAAGCAGGGCGACACAGTCACCTATAAGGTGCTTGAACTCGACCGCAAGAACCGCCGCCTGAAACTCTCAATCAAAGAAGCCAACATGGACAGCGATGCCAAGGAATTGAAGAAATACCAGGCTGAATCTGAATCAGGTTTCTCTGATACAATCGGCGATCTGCTCAAAGCTCAGCTCGAATCTTTCAAATCGAAACTCGACAAATAATACAGCAGGGTTAACACCCTGTCAGACAGCCTTCACAATCATCCCCGCCTGATGGCGGGGATGATTTTTTGCCTTTGCCAGAAAATTGGGGGATTGACAAGAGGTCCTTCGACAAAGTAAAAAGAGTGCGTACTTTTCATTGTCCCCTTTTTCACAACCGATACGCAAAAAATAAAATTCGGAGGCAAGACATGTCAGTTAAAGTAGGAATCAACGGTTTTGGCCGCATTGGTCGTCTGGTTTTCAGAGCCGCAATCGGCAACCCCAACATTGAAATCGTCGGCATCAACGACCTGATTGATGTTGATTATATGGCTTATATGCTCAGATATGATTCAACCCATGGCCAGTTCAAAGGCGATGTCAAGGTTGAAAACGGCAAGCTCGTGGTTAATGGTCATGCAATTCGCGTTACCGCAGAAAAAGACCCCGCCAACCTTAAATGGGGCGAAGTGGGTGCCGAATATGTGGTCGAATCAACCGGCCTGTTTCTGACCAAAGAAACAGCTGCCAAACACATCGCCGCCGGTGCCAAAAAGGTCATCATGTCAGCTCCTTCAAAGGATGACACACCAATGATCGTCATGGGCGTTAACGAGAACTCCTATAACAACAGCATCGACATCGTTTCAAACGCTTCATGCACCACCAACTGCCTGGCACCGATCGCCAAGGTTCTGCATGACAAATTCACCATCGTCGAAGGCCTTATGACCACCGTTCATGCAACCACTGCCACCCAGAAAACCGTTGACGGCCCGTCTGCAAAAGACTGGCGCGGTGGCCGCGGCGCTGCCCAGAACATCATCCCATCATCAACCGGTGCCGCTAAAGCTGTTGGCAAAGTTATTCCGTCACTGAACGGCAAACTTACCGGCATGGCTTTCCGCGTGCCGACCCCTGACGTATCTGTTGTCGATCTGACCTGCCGCCTCGAAAAACCGGCAACTTACGATCAGATTAAAGCCGCAATGAAAGAAGCCTCTGAAACCACCATGAAGGGTATTCTCGGCTACACAGAAGATGCAGTCGTTTCAACAGACTTCGTTGGTGACCAACGCTCGAGCATTTTTGATGCCGATGCTGGTATCTCTTTAAACGACAAGTTCGTCAAAGTGGTTTCATGGTATGACAATGAGTGGGGCAACAGCAACCGCGTTGTTGACCATGTTCTTTATATGGCGAGCAAAAAGTAAAAGGCTCAAAATAAACTTTGAATACCGAGCAGGGAACCTGACAATACGGGT
>JAQUZA010000170.1 GCA_028691595.1 Candidatus Rifleibacteriota bacterium | reverse complement strand
TGCGTTGGCGCAGCGTCTCGAAATCCTTCATGAGGTCAGGCGGGTTATACTGCTCAAAGCTGCCCGGGGCAGCCATGACCGCGTGACTGCCTGAAAAAAGGCAAATTATCAGTAATAGAGAGACGGCAAGCTTTTTCATTCGTTTCTTTATCGGCAGCTGTTCAGCTTTTTTTTGCGAAAAACTCTAATTTTTCTGCAATTTGCTTCGGGCTGAAATTATGCTTTCCAGGCAGCCCCATATTTCATCGGCAAGGCTTTGCGCCTGGCCGGCCGGTTTTATGTTTGCGACAACTTCCGGGCTGATTTGTGAAAGCAGTGATTGAGCGATCACTCTGATATCACGTCTGCGACCTTCGGGTTCAATCATAAGAATTTCTTTCAATTCCCTTACTATAGCTGGCCTTGCATCATGGCTGAATTGAAACAACAGCGGCATGCCCATCATAATAACGATACGCCGATGAACTGGTTCAGATTTCATGGTGTCGGCCCATCTGCTCAGCTCCACCAGGCGTAGCCTTAAAGTCTCGTCAGGTTCGCCTTCAGGCTCGGCGAATGACCTGAAATAAATCGTGCTGATAATGATGGCTTCAAAAAAGGCAGCAGTGGGCTGACCGATAAAAAGAGGTCTTAAAAAGAAATCTGAACTGGTTGGCCCATTTTCGACCCGCCATTCCGCAAGAAGAGGCAGAATTTTCTTCAGGTTAAAAATGAATTCAGATGAAAAGTCACTTATCACAGCCATTATTGCGCCAGCGCACAGGGTGGTCATGATGCGCCCATAGGCAGGCTGAAGCGGGAAAAAGAACGAGCCGTCACCAAGTTGCAGCGCCGATATCTGCCGGCCGATTTCCAGAATTTTTTCATGGTCGATATTCAGCCCAATGGCTGAAGCATTGCGATAAACCATTGCCATGGGCAAAGCTGTGTGGCAAGAAAAACAGCGATTCTGCCTCTGAAAATCTGAAACTCTGCCTGCCAGCTCAGATATTTCGTTCTCGAGCGCACGAACTTCCGCAGCAACTCCCCGGAAAAAAATTCTGCCTTTTTCTTTGCCGGCAGTCGTAGCAGCAACCACGATGAGAGGTGTTATCACAATCGAGTCGCTGGCAACACCGGTGGGATTGAACCGCATGCCTGAAGCTTGAGGCGACACTGAACCTATCAGTTGTTTGCCCGCTGTTTCTATCATTGCTGCACAGCATTCGAGGTTTTGACCCCATAAATCAGAACTGACAGAAGGTAAAACGATTTCATCGAGAGCCCATGATGATTCGAAAAACACAACCAGCCTGCCGTCCAGTCGCTGAATAGTATAGTTCTGCGGCGATGATTCCGCAGGGGTTTCTGAGGCACTGAAAAGCAACAGCAGGATCAAGACAATTGTCACAAGCTTGCGGTTGTATTTCAGAAGCTTAAACAGCAACGTTTCAATCATCCTTTTTAATCCCATACTTTTTTAATTTATAATGAAGATTCTGCCTGGTGACACCCAGGGTAGCCGCTGCTTTTGAATAGTTCCAGCCGCAGGCATCGAGGGCCTGAAGAATGAGGTTTTCTTCTATTCTTTCAATGGTTTGATCTAGCGGCAGGCCCTGCCCGCCATCGAGTGAGATGCCTGCAATCTCGTTCTCCGCCGGCAGACTAAGATCAGCCGCAGTCAATTGACCGCTTCTTTTCATAATTATTGAACGTTCGATACAGTTTTCCAGCTGGCGAACGTTGCCGGGCCAGTCATAATTATTCAATGCCTGCAAAAAGCTGTCGTCGAACCCCGAAATATCACGTGAATGACGCATAGAATAAAAATTAATGAAGAATTCGCTCAGTTCCCTGATGTCTGAACGGCGTGCACGCAGAGGTGGCAGCTCTATTTCGACAACATTAATTCTGTAAAGCAGGTCTTCACGGAAATTGCCGCTTTGGACTTCTTTGCCCAGAACTTTGTTGGTTGCTGCAATAATTCTTACATCTGCCTGAAGCTGCTGGTTTGAGCCGACTGTTTTAAAGCTGCCGTCCTGAAGAACACGCAGCAGCTTTGCCTGGTTTGAGACAGGCAGGTCGCCTATTTCGTCGAGAAAAAGTGTGCCGCCCTCGGCCTCTTTGAAAAGACCGTGCTTGTCGTTAAAGGCGTTGGTAAAGCTCCCCTTTTTGTGCCCGAACATTTCGCTTTCAAACAATTGTTCGGGAATAGTGCTGCAGTTAACGGGTACAAAAGCCTTTTCGCTGCGCATGGAATGCTCGTGAATGGCTCTGGCAACCATTTCTTTGCCGGTGCCACTTTCGCCACTGATTAAAACTGTGCTGCTGGTGTCAGATATGTTGGCGATCAGTTTGTGAATCTTCTGCATTGGCTCAGAATTTCCGATGATTGTTTTCGAGGGAATGGCGTTTCTTGAATTGCCGCCCCGACTCGAAAGAGCCTGCTTGATAGCCTGCTTGAAATCAGCCAGTTCAAAAGGTTTAAGAAGATAATCTCTTGCCCCGAGCTTGATTGCGGTCACAGCGGTTTCGACTGAAGAGTATGCAGTCATAAGGATGCATGGCAGATCGGGTTTCATTTTTCTGATTTTACCAAGAAGATCGATCCCTGACATACCGCTCATACGGATATCAGAAACAACCAGATCTATTTCCCGACTGGTTATGAAATCAAGGCCTTTCTGCGGGTCAGAAAAATCATAAATATCATAGCCTTCGATTTCGAGTGCCCGTTTTAAGGCCTGCAGGAGCTTAAGCTCGTCATCGATCAAAACTATATGACCCTTCATCATCTATTTCTCCTCTTTTGATAGCGTGTCTGGTTCTGCAAAAGGCAGCATGATACTGAACTCGGTAATGCTGTTTTCCAGTCGGGTGGCTTCGATACGGCCATGATGACCATCGATGATCGCCTGGCAGATAATCAGCCCGAGGCCGGTTCCCTGTGGTTTGGTAGTGAACAGTGGTTCAAAAATATGTTCGGGCAGGCACTCAAAGCCACGCCCATAGTCTTGAATCTTTATTATGAAATGATCTGACATGATCTCGGCGATAAGATTCAACCTTTTTTCGGGCATATCGCTCATGGCTTCGGCAGAATTCTTTACCAGATTGTTAAAAACCTGATACATGGCCTTGATGTCGGCCAGCACTTTTCTGTCTGGCTGATCAGGCAGCGAAATGTTTATCAGCAGATCCTTGAAGCTGGCCTCGTTCTCAAGAAAATCAGAAATCTGTCGCATGAGCTCTGAGAAATTCATTTTTATAAGCTGAGGCTGGGTTCGGCCGGTATAGGTGCGCAGGGTGGCAATTATATCGCGGCAACGCCTGACTTCATCGAGAATAGCATCAAAATCTTCGGGTGGAACCTGCTTGCCGGCCGCTGCAGCTTCTTTCAACATGCTGGCAGTAACAAGAATGGTTCCGAGGGGGTTATTGATTTCATGCGCGATGCCTGCTGAAAAACGACCAAGGGCAGCCATCTTGTCTTTTTTTGCCAGCTCTTTCTGTACGTCGATCAACCTTGTTTGTGCTGAAGAGAGCTCTCTGACCATGCGATTGAAGCTCAGGGCGACGTTCTCAATCTCGTCACCGCTGTTTTGCATTGGCGGCTTGTTGAGGGGAATTTCTTTCCAGTGCCCGTCAGCAACCTGTTCGATGCCATGTCGCAGAGCTCCGAGTGGTGCAAAAAGTTTTCTGCCAAGAAAAAAACCAAGAAGCAGAAGCCCGACAACTTCAAGAATTGCCAGTCTGAGCATCAACTGATCGACCAGGCTGCGGGAAAGGGTGGCGCGCTGGGCAGGATAGCCGGTAAGAACCCTCAGGTCACCGGCGATTTTGAAAATCCTGATGCGGTACATGTCTTCACCTATTTTTAACTGGTGAGTAACGTTTTCGCTCTGCATTTGCTTGAGAATACTCAATTCAGGGGCCGGGCCGCGTTTAATCAATATGCCGGCAGCATCAAAAATGCAGAAAAAGTCATGGGTGAAATTTTTGAGCAGGGGCAGCCGGGCGAGGCAAAGAGTAAGCTGAGAATTCTGCGGCAGCCTGGTTTGTGAAAACAGGTAGCCTCGATACGAATATGGCCCGGAATCAGCAATGCGCACCGGCAGGCCCCTTCTTATATCGGGGATTTTGAAGGTAGACTGAGCAAATATCAATGGCTCTGAATCTTTATAAACTTCGAGCCAGTCAGCGCTCAATGCTGATTTAATCGTTTCAGCCTGTCGTTGCCTGAGATTGTTCTTCCGGGTCATAAAACCAGTGTCAACAAGGGCTGCAGCAGTTTGAACAGCCAACTGATCGAGGTCGCGCTGCTCTTCGAACAGACTCGCCAGCAACTGTTCCTTGATGGTTTCCAGCTTGCTCAGGTCAGAGCTGTCGAGCGAAAATCCAAGGCTTTGTGCAGCCCAGAAAGAGACGACCGAGACAACGACGATCGTCAGCAACGCAAAACCAAGAGCTATTTTAAGGCGGATTCCCATACTGGTTAAGAACCATTTTAACCCATAGCCGCAGGGCTGTACAGCAGAAAAAGCAGGTCGGTTTTTAAATCAAAAAGAGCCGTTGAGAAGGGCCTGGGTGACTTGCGTCGACACAGGGCCTTCTCAGCGGCCCTTTGTTAAACCTGAACGGATCAGAACCTGGTCAATTTTGCAAAAGAATCGGCTTCAAGGCTGGCTCCGCCAACCAACGCGCCGTCTATGCCTTCCTGCTCCATGTAAGTGCTGACGTTTTCAGGTTTTACAGAACCACCGTAAAGAATGCGCACCTTGCCGGCTGTTTCGCTGCCAAAGCGGCTGTGAATGAATTCACGGATCAGAGAAATCGCATCTTTGGCATCTTTGGTTGTGGCATTCTTGCCGGTGCCAATTGCCCATATGGGCTCGTACGCAATGACTATGCCGCGCATATGCTGCTCAGATACACCTTTAAGATTCTTCTCGAGCTGGTTGAGAATAACCTGATCGGTAAGATTTTTTTCGCGTTCTTCGAGTTTTTCGCCCACGCACAAGACCGGAATCAGGCCATTGGCAAAAGCGATAAGAACTTTTTTGTTGATTAGTTCGTCGGTTTCGCCAAAAATTCCGCGTCGTTCTGAATGGCCAAGAATGACGAATTCGCAGTGCAGATCCTTGAGCATGGCCGGAGAAATCTCACCGGTAAAAGCACCCTTTTCTTCAAAATACATATTCTGGGCACCCAGCAGCACCTGACTGCCTTCGCGGCCTTCATCGACTGCATTGATAAGAGTGAAAGGTGGGCAGACCAGAACGTCGACATCTTTCAGATCGGCGATTTTCGGCAGCAGCTCGGCCATGAATGACTTTGCTTCCTGCGTTGTTTTGTGCATTTTCCAGTTGGCGGCTATTAAAGGTCGTCGGCTCATTTTCCTGCTCCCTGCGTGAGGTTATTGATGTTTCGTGAAAAAATTTCGATGCCGGGCAAAGTCTGGCCTTCAAGAAATTCGAGGCAGGCGCCACCACCGGTCGAGACGTGCGAAACCTTATCGGCAGCGCCCATTTGTTCCACTGCTGCAACTGAATCCCCACCACCAACAACGGTTGTTGCCTTGAGGTCGGCCAGCAGTTCAGCAATCTTGCGGGTGCCCACGTCAAATGGTTTGGTTTCGAATACGCCCATCGGCCCGTTCCAGAGAACGGTCTTAGCTGTTTTAAGCTCGGCAGCAAAAGCTGCGATAGTTTTGGGGCCGATATCAAGACCCAGTTCGTTGTCAGGAATATGCTCGATATCGACGGTTTTGGTGCTGGTGCCTTCTTTAATTTCTGTGGCAGTTACCACGTCAACCGGCAGCAGCAGTTTGCGACCCGAAGCTTTGGCTTTTTCGATAAGTTTGAGGGCGAGATCAAGTTTGTCGGCTTCGCACAGAGACTTGCCAATGTTGTGCCCCTGAGCTTTCAGAAATGTAAAAGCCATGCCGCCGCCAATCAGCAGTGAATCTACCTTCTCAAGAAGGTTTTCGATCACCAGAATCTTGTCGCTGACCTTGGCACCACCCATGATGGCGACCAGCGGGCGATCGGGCGAAGTGGTAACCTTACTGAGATAATTGATTTCCTTTTCCATCAAAAAGCCGGCATAGGCGGGCAATGTGTCGGCAATGCCTGCGGTTGAGGCATGAGCACGATGCGCAGTACCAAAAGCATCGCTGACGAAAATTTCGCCAAGAGATGCCAGAGCCTTGGCAAAGGTCGGGTCGTTCTTTTCTTCTTCGCTGTGAAAACGAAGATTCTCGAGCAGAGCGACTTCACCGTTTTTCAGGGAGTTCACTACCGACTCTGCCTTTTCCCCGATGCAGTCTTCGGCAAAATGAACCTGCTTGTCGAGAAGCTTGCCGAGGTGGCTGACCAGCGATTTTAAAGAGTATTTGGCAACCGGGCCGCCCTTGGGTCGACCCAGATGGCTCATGAGAATCGCCCGGCCACCATTGTCGATGATGTGTTTGATGGTGGGAACAGCCATTCTTATACGGGTATCGTCGGTGATGTTAAGGTTTTCGTCAAGCGGAACGTTAAAGTCAACGCGAATCAGAACTTTGCGCCCTGAAAAACTTATATCTTTGATGGTTCGAAACATGTATGCCTCCTGTCGGGGGTTGAGAGAAAAATTATAACCGAAAAAAGAAAAACAGGGAACCCGTATTGTCAGGTTCCCTGCTCGGTATTCAAAGTTTATTTTGAGCCTTTTACTTTTTGCTCGCCATATAAAGAACAAGGTCAACAACGCGGTTGCTGTAGCCCCACTCATTGTCATACCATGAAACCACCTTGACGAACTTGTCGTTTAAAGAGATACCAGCATCGGCATCAAAAATGCTCGAGCGTTGGTCAC
>JAQUZA010000169.1 GCA_028691595.1 Candidatus Rifleibacteriota bacterium | reverse complement strand
CTATCGTCGTCTTTGGAACTTCTACACGAGAAAGGGTGTCAAGCATGCCTCTTCCCCAGAAAACATGTCCCATTTCATCTGTGTCCAGAAAAGAGTTTGTGCCAGTGCTCAGGTTAACGTTCAGGAGTGCCTTTCCTGGCTTATCAGACAGAGCGATATTATGACATGAGAGCAAAGGATCAGCTGAAAATCTCTTTGAAAGGATTGCAAAGGAATCGGCAAATGGCTCAAAGCAATGAATTCGGGCAGCAGGAAAATACTTTCTGTAAAGCGAGGCGATTCCGCCAGCATGTGCGCCCACATCAAAAATGCAGGGTTCAGTATTATCGATCAGCTTTTTCTGTATTTCAAGAGTTTTTAAAAGAGGCTCTGGCGTTCTTTGAAAACCGCGGTTATGTAAAAAATTCATAACAGCCCTCAGCAATGGTGCACGCATCATTTCCAGCTCCGATGTTGAACTCTAAAGAACTGCCAAATTAACTGGCAATAGATAAGACAGACAAATTCTTTACATAAAAAAGCAGGCAACCCTGCTGGCTGCCTGCTCAAGAAGATCAACAAATTCAGTTTTCGAGAAGCTGAAGCACCTTTTCTTCAAAGAGCTTGGCATCAGCAGGGCGGTAACCTGCATGAATAAAAGAGACCTTGCCTTCTTTATCAATGATTACCGAGCTTGGAGTGTATGAAAAGCCATATTTTTCGGGAACTGAAAAAATGGGGTCGAGAAGAACCGGATAATTGATGTTGTTGTGGGCTGCCCAGGAAACAAGCATCGGCTTGCCGAGAAGGTCTACGCCAACTGCGAGAACATTAACCCGGTCGCCATATTTTGCCTTAAGTTCCTGGAGGGCTTTGGCTTCCTGGAGACATGAATAGCAGGCACTCTGAATGAAGAAAAGAACAATAGGTTTGCCCAGATAATCTTTCAAGTGTTCCATTTTGTCAGTCGAAAGATTTGGCAACGAAAAATCGGGGGCAACATCGCCAATTTTCAATTCGACTTCTGCTTCAAGGGTTTCGTCACCCTCGCCGATGGTAACCATACTGGTTGGCACTTTTGTATCAGCGGCAAAACCACTCAAAGAAACCCCAACCATCAGAGCTGCAACAATCAACAACCTGACTAATTTCTGCATAAGTTCGTTATTTCTCCTTACGGATGCTATTTGCTGCGAAGTCTAACACAATCAAAGCCTCTTGGCAAATCACATCAATCGGTAACAACAGGCAATGTACCGAGAATATGAAGGCCGTTGGGTGCAACTTCTACCTGAATTCCAATAATTTCAACGCCGTTGGCAACAGCCCAAATCAGGGTACGTGCATATTCGGGGTCGATTTTTTCTGCGAGCCCGACCCACCTGGTATTACTTCTGCCGGCAAAAAATACCAAAATGCTGCGAAAACCTTTTTTTCGCATTTCAACCAGGTGCCTAAGGTGTTTCTGGCCTCTTGCAGTTACGGCATCGGGAAAAATGACCCCGTCTATTCCGCTGCGCATGGTCGCATTTTTAATTTCGATCACGGCTGTGGTCATGGTCTGACAATTTTCTGAGGCACAATCGACAATGGGTTGCGCCCGTCCGGGGTTTAGCACAAGAGATTCCTGGGCGCAATCAACGGATCTGGCCGACAAACAAATATCAAAACGGCTGCCTGTGGATGTCTTAACTTCTGTGTACAGGAACGCGTAACCCTCGAGGGCTTTGACCTTTCCGGCAATAATTGCTGCAGACACGGCTCTGTTAGGGTTAAGAGTGTTTACCCCGACCCACCCGTCCGGCATTTCGACGGCCTGAAGGGTGTAGCGCAGTTTTCTGGAAGGGGACTCCGGGTGTCTGGTAAGAATCACCGGCGCGCCTTCGTGCCAGCATGTCGTCATACTGCCGCTATTGGGAACATGGACTACTTCTTCTCTGCCATCTTCAAGGATTACGTCAGCAAGAAATCTCTTATAGCGGCGAATAATTTTTGCGGTGTAGAGATCGCCTTCGAATGGAAAAAAATATCTGTTCATTCGAACACTATACCAGTGTTCCTTAATAATTGAGACAATAGATTTTCTCTTACCGCTCTGTGGCATAAGCGGGCCTGTCGATTTTTCTCTTAGAAATGTGATTTGAATATTATTAGATGCCGTTCGCCGGTTCGTCGGCGCAACCTGTCAGTTGGGTTAAATTTTTATTAAACGATTGAATAGATCGGCCCTTATACGGGGATGATCGTATGGTCGGAGAGATAACGTGGAGATTGTTGATTTTGCATGTTCGATGCTGGCAGAGAACCATCATGAAAAACAGCTTTTTTCCATGAGTGAAGGCATTAAACTTTGCAGCGCTCAATACACTTCTGGTAGACTTATGGTTAAATGAGCGACGGGGGGGAGAAATGATCAGGATTTACCAGAAAGTCTTTGCCATATGCATTGTTTCGCTTTTCTTATTTTGGCGGGCTATGCCAGGAACTTGTGCCGGGCAGGAATATATTTTTGAGGAACAATCTATGACCGACCCACAAAAATTGATGGTTGAACAGTTAAAAAATTATGGAATCTCAGATAAACGGGTGCTTGAGGCCATGGGAAAAGTACCTAGACACAGGTTTCTGCCAGCTGGTTTTTTTTCTGAGGCAGCCTACGGCGACCACCCATTGCCGATTGGTCATGAACAAACAATCTCACAGCCATATATCGTTGCCTACATGACTGAACGCATTAACCTGAAGCCCGGTGAAAAAGTGCTGGAAATTGGAACCGGCTCTGGTTACCAGGCTGCAGTTCTAGCAGCGCTTGATGGTGATGTATACAGCATCGAGATTGTTCCAGAGCTGGCATCGCATGCAATTGAAGTTCTGAAAACTACAGGCTATAAGTGCAACGTCAAATGTGGTGACGGTTATCAGGGCTGGCCAGAATTTGCACCCTTTTCTGTGATCATTGTAACTTGTGCCCCACAGGAAATTCCAGAAAAGCTGGTAGAACAGCTTGCAGAAGATGGGCGGATGATTCTTCCGCTTGGCGGCGGGTTTTCGCAGAGGCTGGTGATTCTACGTAAAAAACAGGGAAAAATTGAACAGGAAGAGGATTTACCGGTAAGATTTGTTCCAATGATCAAAAAATGACCTTACTATTTGATCATTTTTACCTTATAATTAGCAGATACACTTTTGTTTACACTTCCCGCAAGCATGCAGGAGCATGATTTTATGACAACCGTTAATTTCAAAGCCGTCATCCTGGCTTTAATTCTGGCCAACTGCGCTGCTGGTTCGTTGCTGGCCGATGATATGGGCCTCATTATTCCAATGCCCGGCCAGAAAGACATCGAAAAGGCCTCAACTTCACAGAATGTCAAACCGGTCGCTCAACCGGTCGGGCAAAAGCCAAACAAAGGTTCAAGCGAAGTATTCATTTCGTTGCCCAGCAAAATTAAACCGATAAAACCTCAACCAAAGCCTGCAACTCCAGCACCCGAAGGTTCGGCTGAACAGGGCAAAGCAATGATTCAGATAGAGTTGCCCAAACCGGTTGAAAAGCCAACATCAGAGAGCACATTTCCGGCACCGCCCGATGAAGTTACCATCTCTTCGGGCGAAGTCATCGACGACCTTTTGCCACCTGCGCCGCCACCCGAAGTTCCTGCTGGTGATTCAGGGGCCGAGGGCCAAACCCTGCCGGTGTTTCCGAAAGACACGAGCTCTGCTATATTTATGGTCATGAAAACCTGGCAGGCAGAAGATTACGATGGAGCCACTCTTCTGAAGCACGCCATAGAAACCTATGGTAAAGAGGCTGATGACATTTTTCAGATACAGGGTCTGGCAGAAGATGACGGGGTTTTCAAGATAAATGTCGAAGAAGAAGACATAACCCTCGATGAGCTGCTCGACATCATCGCCATGAAATCTGGTCGTGACTGGGGTGTTGATATACCCAACCGCACAATTTATTTTTACCCCAAAGGGGTAAAAACAGATAATTACAACGTCTGGTAATATTTCAAGGAGCAGAGAATGCAAAAGCTTAGATTTCTTGCTGTTTTGATGGTTTTTGTGGTGGTAGCCACGGTAATGGCAGCTGCTGCCGGTCGTGACTGGGAAAAATACCCGGCCTATCTCGAGATAACCGGGGCAAAGAAAGTGTATGCCATTGGTGATGTTCATGGTGCTTTCGATGAATTCTCGGCTGCCCTGTCGGCTCTAAAAGTAGCCACCAGAACTGCCAAAGATTCTTTCAGATTCAACTGGACCGCTGAAGATGCGGTTTTGGTAATTACCGGTGACCTGACAGACAGAGGTCTGTACAGCAAACAGACTTACGATGCAGTCATGGATCTCCAGGAAAAGGCCAGGCAGGCTGGCGGCCAGGTTATCGTGACCATGGGCAACCACGAAGTCATGCTTCTCAACGGTCAGGTTGAAGAATGGGCCAAGACTTTGACTTCATACAAAAAGCAACATTATCAGAACACCATCGATTCATTTACCCGCGACGGTCTTGATTATCATCAGGCTATTTCTGAAAATGGCGTGTATGGTCGCTGGATTCGAAATCTGCCTCTCTTTGCAGTAATAAATGGTTTTATGTTTGTTCATGGTGGTTTTCCGAATAAACCAGTTACCAGATCAACTCTGGCAGCTGATTTCAAAGATGACATAAATAGGGGTGATTTCAAAAAGGGCATCTTCATGAACATGGAAAACGTGCTCTGGAACCGTGATTGGTGGAAAGATGATGCTCTGGTCAATGAAAACCTCAAAGTTCTTGGCGTTATGGGGGTGATTTTTGGCCATACCACCAAAGCAATGGGTTCTCCTGGCAAGATCATCGCTAAAGACGACCGACTGATCGCCATCGATATCGGCATGACCCCGTCATACGGGTATAGCAAAGGTGGTGGCCTTGAAATAAGCATAGCCGCTGGCGACCAGCTGGTTTTCAGAGCAGTGTATCCTGACGCTCCTGAAGAAATGCTTTTCAGCGTAAAAATGCCAGCTTCTGCCTACTCTCAGCCAGTTCGCAACAAGGAACGTGCCTTAAGTGCTTACTAAATAAACTTAAATAAAAAATGCGCCGTGTTAAGACAACACGGCGCATTTTTTATTCTATGTTAACTGAAGTTTTACATGCCAAGGTATTTTTTCTTGATCCAGGTGTCGGCGAGATTGTCGTAATCATCCTCGAGCATCGCAAAATACGTTGAGTCTCTCCAGGCACCGTTCACGAAGAGGCTTTGCCTCAAAGTGCCCTCATTCTTAAAACCGAGTCGGCGGGCAACGGCGAGCGAGGCAAGATTGTTATTGATAATATTCAGCCAGACCCGGTGCAGACAAGCTTCTTCAAAGGCAAATGAGGTCAGGGTGGCCAGAGCTTCTTTTATCAACCCCTGGCCAGTCAGCTTTTCGTCAAGCCAGTAAGACAGCCCGGCTGATCTCTGAATTCCGTAGTCAACTGAGTGCAGAGCGATTCTTCCGATCATGCTGTCGTTTTCGAGACTGAAGATACCAAGATCCAGACGAAGTCCCTTGCGTGCCAGTTTATGGTCTTCAGCAATCATTTTCTGAACATCTTCAATTCTGATCAAATCTGGCTGAGGTTGCAGCCACTCGCTCAAATAGAGTCTATTCTTTTTCAGAAGCTGTAAAAATTCAGGGGCATCGAATTTCTGGCAGCGGCGCAGATACAGCCTATTGGCAAACAGACAGCGTGGCAAAGGCATCAGCCCTGCGAATATTTCAACAGGTTTCTGCAACATTTCAAAAATACTGAGCGAATGGGGCTTTTTATTCACATATTACCTTTCATGGCACAAAATAGCGGGCATGGCGGTTAAAAATAATGAAACCCGAAACGGAAAGTTCAGGAACCATCTGGTGCAGTTCGGTCAAGCTGATACCGATGCGCTCAGCTTTCAGAATTCTCATCAGGTCCTGCTGGGCTGCAAGATCAGGGCAGGCAGGGTAGCCGAACGAGTAGCGACACCCGAGGGGTTGTTCCCCGGTGAGTGGAAGCTGCGGAAAAAGTTCTCGGTGAATATGCCGGTGCAGGTGTACGGCTGCACAGTCAGCAAGTTCGGCCCCGAGGCCATGCAGCAGGTGATAGTCGAGATAGCGGTTTTCGGCATACAGAGCTTTTTCGGCGAGAATGATGCGGTCTCCGACAGTTACAGCCCACAAGGCAATTATATCGTCTTCATCTTCGCTGAAAAAGTCGGCCAGACATAGGAAGGGAGAACGGTTCTGTCTTGGAAAACTGAATTCACCGATGGTGTTACCGGCATCATCAAACACTTTTATCGAATCGCCACTGGCCCGGCAACGAAAGTAACCGTATACGGCGCGGTTTTCGAGAATTCCATTCTGGCGTTCAAAATCAATAATTCCGTTCAGGGCAGGCCTGGCCCTGGTTTCAATAATCTTCTCATACTCTGAGTCGCTCAGACCTGCTTTTTTAAAGCCCCATCGCCCTTCAAAAAGCACCTTATGAGAAAGAAGGCTGAACAGTTCATTCGAAGCAATTTCGAGCAGATGACTGTCGAAAAATGGAGCTTTAACGGGCCGATGATCGACCATAAACTGGTGGCGGTTGGCATTGCCGACGATCTGGCCATCGACCTTTGTTTTGGTAATATTTGTGGCAACGCCCCCTGTCACCCTGTTTTCAGGGGCACGCGAGTAATCGGCACTTACGAGTTCCTGCATTATTTTTATCGAATCGACGGCATCGCGGGCAAAAAAGACTTTTCCCCGGTACATCGGGCGCAGCTCGTTATTAACGTATTCAGGTGTCAGAGCAGCGCCACCGAGAATGACAGCGGGCAGAAAGTCGCGGCGGTTGAGCTCT
>JAQUZA010000168.1 GCA_028691595.1 Candidatus Rifleibacteriota bacterium | reverse complement strand
CTGAGATTCTCTCAACCGAAAATTCACCTCGCAGAATCATGGCAAAGTTTTCCTGATCACGAAAGTAAAAGAAAACCTCATGAACCTTCAACTCGCCACTCAGAATCCTTTCGTTTATCAGGGCCTCGATAGTTGCCCGGTCAGGCAAAGGGGTGACATCTGAAATATTGCGGGCTGCACAGATGTTTTCGATATGGCTGGTAATTTCATTGAAGGCTTCAGCAGCGGCATGGCTTTGGTCATACAGACCCGACGCCGAAAAATTTAAATAGAGTGCCATTGCAGGTTGAGCAACGGGTGCCGGAAAATACAGATGGTCATCAGGCTTTTTGTAACCTGGCAACAAAAGCAGTATAGAAATGGCGATTAAAGCCATAAGAGAAGCCATGCCGGTATTTTTCATAAATAGATTATCGGAAAGATCTCGATATTTTTTCACTATGTAGTTGGTGCTCAAACATCGTTAAAAATGTCGGCCTTTGTGTCGATTCGAAAGCCAGCGAGGTGGCTTTGCATGAATTTTAATCGGAATACTCTGTTGTGTTTCTGGCTTTTTCTGCTGATTACCGGCATATCTGGCCGCAGCGAAGCTTCTGCCTGGAAGTTGAGCCGGAATATATGGTCAGAAGACGACGAAAAGGTCTATGGCAAGTTTGTTGAAGCTATCTGCGATTCGAAATATTCAAACCTGAACCGGTTTATAAAAGATCCGAAAGTTAACCCTCTTTACGGCGAAGAAGATAAAAAGTTCAACCTTTCGCCAGATTGTGCCGACCTGCCGTATGCCTTGAGAGCTTACGTAGCCTATAAGTTGAGGTTGCCTTTCAGCTATACGTCCGCGATTTCAGGTAAGGGTGGCGATGAAAGATACAGTCGTGGCAACAGGCCAACTGGTTTTAAAGATCAGGACTACTTTTCGGCACCACAGAAACTTTTCAGTCAGGTAACTCTTATCAATTCAGGGTATTTCAGAATGGGTGCAGCCGTCGAAGACTCTGACCATTACCCGGTAAAAATCAGTAAAAAGACAATTGTGCCAGGAACTGTTTATTATGACCCTGACGGGCACGTGGCGGTAGTCGCTAAAGTCACAGAAGACGGCAGGGTCAGGGTTATCGACGCGCACCCGGATCGAACGATTTCAAAGCCATGGTTTGGTGCCAAGTTTACCCGGGGTTCAAAAGACAACGGTGGCGGCTTCAAGCGCTGGCGACCCATAAGATATACTTCAGGCGGAACTGTCGTTAGAACCCGAAATCATAATATTGCCGACTATTCGGCTGAAGACCAGTTTCAGAAAAGCTTTTCTTTCAGAGGCCGCAATGGGCTCGGTTACCATGAATATGTCAGACAGGTTCTCACCGATTCTTCAAGGGGGGCTGACCCGGTTAGAGACTTTGCTTTCATGATGCAGGATCTGCACGAAGATATCAGTTATCGCGCCATGGCAGTTAACCTGGCAATCGAAAAGGGTATTCACCTCAAACCCCACCCGGGTAGCCTGCCCTGGAACATTTATGGTACTGACGGTCTTTGGGAAGAGTTTTCGACTCCCTCGCGTGATGCCCGTCTCAAGGTTTCTTTCAGAGAGTTTTACGACCGTACCAGACAGATGATTCTCGCTGCCGGGCAATTCAACCCCGCAGCAGCAAACGACCTGGCTTTCAGGCTGCTTGAAAAATACAATGAGCTTAGTCAGACTCTTACGGTTACCTATACCAATTCTGCCGGGCGCAAGATTGGCCTTTCTTTTGCAGATGTCTGCTCAAGGCTTTTTGATCTTTCATTTGACCCATACCACTCTGTCGAGTATCGATGGGGTGCCAGGGGTGACGAGCTCGCAAGTGCTGGCGACGGCGAGACAAAGCAGCGCCTCTATAAGCAGCAACAGCGCCTGCGAAACCAGCTTGAACGTGTTTACAATCAGGCCACCCCTCTGAGCATGGGCCCGGAAATTCCGGTGGATGTCGATGTCAAAGCATGGCTTTCTGGCTATCTTCAGGGTCACCAGGTCGATATTGGCATGATCGCAATTAACCGGGAAGTAATCGCTCCGGTTGCTTCTGATAGCCCGGGTTTAATAGAGCCGCCTCCAGTCGGTGCTGCTCCGTCGCAGCCGAAAGAACCCGCAATATTGATGACAGCGGTGCCAGACCCTGTGGTCACAGACTCCGAAATTGCTGTTCCAGAAAATGAAATCAACGAAGAACCAGCTGAAGAAGATACGGAAAACTCAGCAAAGCCAACTGCCATGGCGAGGGTTGCCGCGAATGGGTCTGGCTCTGATGATTTGCTTGTTTCTATCATGCAACTTGGTGATGGCTTTGCTGCCGCATTGACTGACCCTGCTGCTTCGTTTTCTAATCAATAAGGGTTCGTCTGATAATTATTTTAACGCCATTAAATATTTGTCAGGCTCAGCCGATATTATCAGCACCTTTTGCAATTACTTATCAGGAGGTTGTGCATGTTTGTAATGGTTTTGTCGATTGTTTTACTTTTCTTCGTTGCTCTGGTTTCGCAACCTGAACGCTGGCCCGAAAAATGCGCAAACTTCCTCAGGGAGCACAATATCAAACATGGCTGATCAGTTCTCAATAGCCGAAATCAGCCGTCTTACAGGGCTGGCATCACATACCCTCCGCTATTATGAACAGCAGTTTCCAGTGCTGCTCGACGTCGAGCGCAGTCGGGGCGGGCACAGAATCTACCGCAAACGCCACCTTGAGACCTTAAATTCAATTCTCAAGCTGCTGAAAGACGAAAAACTTTCGATCAGAAGAGCCAGAGAAGTCCTTGGAGAACCCGAAGAAGCCGTTGTAGCAGAAACCGCTTCTGCCTGTGAAGCCGAACCTCAGATAGAGGCCGAAAACCTTGCTGTCAGCAGAATGTTGTTGCTGGTGCTTGAACGTCTTGACCATATTTGCCGAAACAACGAGAATCGTGATAGAATGCTGCATGACCTGCTTAAAGGCCAGTCGATCAACCGCAATGACGAGTTGATCGACCAGATCGCCCGCTGCCGGCACGAAACACACGAAACCGTGAAGCTTTGTCAGACGGTAATGCAACAAAGGTTCAAATCTAACTGAAGAAGGTTCTGAATGCAGATTGACGTAGCTTTCACTCCTGGCGAAGTGCAGGCTCTCGCCAGTAAGGTTTGTATTGTAATAGATGTGGTCAGGGCAACCTCGAGTCTGACTGTCATAATGTCAAAAAAACCTCGAAAGGTCATCCTGACCACAACCATCCAGAAAGCAACCCGGCTTGCATCTCAGCAGACAATTCATCCGCTTCTCTGTGGCGAGCGTAAAGGCCTGCCACCAGAAGGGTTTGATTTTGGCAACAGCCCACGTCAGTATTTTGAAGCCGATCTTAAAGACCGGGTGATGATCTTTACCTCAAGCAACGGAACCAGGGCCGTTGCCGATCTGGTTATTGCCCCACATGTATTCTTAGGCTGCTTTCTGAACGCTTCAGCCGTTGTTAAGCGGGCATACGAGACGGCAAGAGCGAAAGACATGGATATTCTTTTCGTCTGTGCCGGCCGCGAAGAAAAGTTTGCCCTTGACGATGCCTATTGCGCAGGTTTTCTCGTTTCAAGGCTGATGGCAGGCATTTCATCCGGAGAGGAATTTTCGTTGAGCGACGGTGCCCAGGCAGCTCTGGGTATTTTTGGCTATTATCGTGACGATCGCCGGCTCATCGAAATGTCAGGTGCCGGAAAGGCAGTCACTGAAATTGGTTTGCAGGATGACCTCATGTTTCTGCTGCAACGCGACCTGATAGATTGTGTGCCTGAACTCATCAGAAAAGACTTTCCTGAGCCTGAATATGGTTTCTCGGTGATGGTTTAACCCATGACTGCAACTAAATATCCTTTCCAGCTTCGCCTGCATGGCGAGACCGTCGCTGAAATAGAAGTTAATGGTCTTGTTTTTCCTGAACATAAGGCTTTTGAGGTGCTGAAATCATTGCTGCAGAAGTTTTCCTATGTGATTCTTCACCTCTCAGAAACAGCAAGCCTGCATCGTTCCATGGAAGAAGCTTTCGATGAACTCCCCAGCCCCGAAAAAGTTTTTATCGTCGTGCCGCGCGATGAGCAGATGCCATTCAAAACCTATACAGTCAGGCGTTTTACCGATTTCGCTTCGGCAATGCTCAGAACCAGAAGTGAAGGGGTCATTGCCGGGGTTGTTAAACAGATCGTTGCCCTCCCATCTATGCGAACCCCGGCTTTTCGTCTGTTGCATATGTTAAAAGACCCTGATATCGCTTTTTCAAAAATTGAAGAAGTTCTTATTAAAGAAGACCATCTCGCTGACCGCATGCTCAAAATAGCCAATGGCGCAAACTTCGCACGGCGCACCCCTTTTGAAAATCTTAAAGGGGTGGTTCAGTTCCTTGGAATCGAAGGCATCAGGCAGATTCTAATTGAAGAAGTTTTTTCGATTCTTGGCAGAGTCTTTGTTAATCAAATAGATAAGCTGACTCATATGCGTAGATGCTCTGTGCTGGCTGCGCATATTGGCAAGTTGCTCGGGGCTGAACAGCGTTTGTTCTGGAAAATGCGCTCGGCTGGTCTCATGCATGATATTGGTTCTCTGGCCCTGTTTTTTCACAATGGCTCCGACTATTCTCGGGCCCAGGCAAGGCGAAAAGCCCAGAATCTCAAGGTTTGTGATGCCGAGATGCAGGTTTTTGGCATTACTCACCAGGAGCTTGGTGAGGCTCTGGCCAGAGAAATTAATATTCCAGAGTATCTTTTGCCAGCCATAGGCTCACATCATGATGCAAATTTGCCCGACGATGACCTGTTGTTGCTTTCGGTGCTGATTGCTAATGGTTACCTGAATTCGCAGATAGAGCAGGTGAGTTTTACCCCCTACGAACAGTATCTGCCTGTTTTTGCCAGAGCCCGTGCCGAAAATACAGCCATGAAGCCGGTTTCATCGGTTCCAGCTGCGCCAAAGATTGCCGATCTTGGTGATGACCCTGATGCCGTTTCTGAATCTCCTGCGCAGGATGAAATCTTCAGTTCGCCAAATATCAATTTTTACCTCAAGGAAGAGCTTGGTAAAATTATGATGTCTGGCTTTCGTTTTGCTGATTTTTAGAAGTTAACAGCCATTCCCTCAGGCGCGCAAAAAAGCCGCACTCCCTTGAATGCGGCTTTTTAAAAAAGGTTTCTGTTTAAATCAGCCGAGAAACTGCTTAACGGTGGCAAGAACGCGCTCAGGTTGCAGCGGCTTGACCAGAAAGCTTTTGGCTCCTGCCATTACCGCGGCTTTAACTTTGTCAACCTGCCCCATGGCCGAACACATGATGATCTTGGCTGCAGGGTCTATTTTCAGTATTTCTTTTACAGCTGTAATACCATCCATGTCGGGCATTGTAATATCCATGGTTACCAGATCTGGTTTGTGGGTTGCGTATAAATCAACCGCCTCTTTGCCATTTATCGCTTCAATTACCGTAAATTCATTGTTCTCAAACAGGTGTTTGAGCATCAATCTCATAATTGTCGCATCGTCAACCACAAGTATTTTCTTGCTCACGATCAAACCTCTTTAAATTACTGATAAATTCTAGATCGAATTATGCTTTTGATTTGTTGTCAAAGCTGAGAATCAAGTCGATTGGGCCCCATTCACACGAAAAATGCACGATAAACATCGGAGCTACCGGGTAAAAAGCGATCTCCATTTCTTTGCCCCTCACGATAGATGGGACAGTGATGTCGCATTTCAGATCGGCTTCATGCAGTAATCGACTGGCTTCGCCGCCTATCATATTTCCAAGTTCGCAAACTGCACTTTCTGCAACTTCATCATAGGTGTTAACAGGTACACCCATCAGAATCGCAGACGCAACCTTCATTGCAAACTGCTCATTCAGGGTAATGATGAATTGCCCTTTGATGTCACCTGTAACACCAAGGATAGTGGCGATTCCCGCATTGATTTTCTGACTGCTGGGAAAATATTCCAGCCCTGTTTTCTTGAGAGTGACATTTCCGGTTTTTCGGAATACTTCAATCGAAGCTAGAATAAACTGGTTGGCAATTCGAGAATCCATTGGTTTCAGTCCTTAGGATGTGGTTGTTCAAGGCATGAGAGCGTTTCTCTGACAACATCATCAGCTTAGCAGATTAACAAGAATAAGGCAAATTTTAATACAAAAAACATGGCGATGCATTAAAATACTTGCTGGTTTGTGATTATTGATTGTGTTTCAAATTCCTTCGCAAAATATTTTGTTCAATTATTTCGTCTTACTAATTGCCAATATTAAAAATGCAAACCAACGACCCAAAATCATTGCTCTGATTAGCTCAGTTTGCACATTATCTAATTAACGAATTTTCAAATTAATTGCCCTATTGCTCATCTAGCGAATTCGCACATTTTAGAATTAATTGTGAAATTGCTTTATGATTACTCTCTGCGCTGACTCAACTCTAAATCAAATGAATTTTAGCGTTTTTAATTCATTATTCAACATCCTTTCTCGCCAAATTAAACTGTATGCCAATCTTTAACGGTAGTTCCAATAATTGATTGATGCTGCCATAATTTTATATTTTCTATTGGAGGCACCTTCAATCAATCCAATGGGTTGTAGTTTTGGATTGGCATAATATTTTTCAGCGTTGCCATAAAAATACGCAGTATCACGCACCGAACGAGTAATCACACCGTCAATGGCAATATCCACCAGTTGCGATTTGAATAATTTAGATGGCAATAACCTACCACGCGTTGGTTTGAGACCTACAAGTCCACAACAAGCGGCAGGAATTCTGATTGAACCTCCACCATCAGCACCGTGGGCAATGGGAACAACTCCTGCTGCAACCAATGCGGCAGAACC
>JAQUZA010000167.1 GCA_028691595.1 Candidatus Rifleibacteriota bacterium | reverse complement strand
AGTTTTTCTTCTTCTACGAGATATTTCCAGCAGAGACCGTCGCAGTCTTCTTCCATGACGGAGCTGACAACATAAAAGGTAATGTCACGATCAAAACCCATATCTTTAAGAATGCGACCAGCGGTGATGGCAGAGGCGATGCCGCCTTCCTGGTCGATGGTGCCACGACCCCAGACAAAACCATCTTTTACCTCGCCGGAGAAAGGATCAAATTCCCAGTTAGCGCGGTTACCGACACCAACAGTATCAACATGGCCGTCGATGGCGATTACGGTTTTGCCGTTGCCAATGCGACCGATTACGTTTCCGAGGCCATCGATACGAACTTCATCAAAACCGGCTTCTTTCATCTGACGTGCGGCTTCAGCCTGTACGTCTTTTTCTTTCATGCTCTCAGAAGGGATTTTAATCATCTTGCCAAGGTTTTTAGCAGTATAATCGCGATACTTTTCAGCCAGTTCCATGATTTTATTAGCGTTGCTCATTCCAATCTCCATGTTTCTATAGTGGTGCAGACCGAAGTAATATATCGACCGTCCGCGTTGCCAAATTATACCCGACAGTTAAAATTTTAACAACATCTACAGGGTGCGAAGTCTTAACTTTTTTGTAATATAGAGTTCTATTGATCTGATCAAGAATATTTGAACAGAAGAGAGGATGATGGTATAGTTGGTGAACATGCTGAAAATGAGTGAGCTAGAGGATTGCAGCTACACAAAAGGGGAAGATAACCATGGGTCTGCCATTTTTCAGAGAATTGTTCGAAGCACTTTGGGAAAGCAAACATGAAGACATCACTGACAATCTGGATTACATGCGGGGGGAATACAACCCGACCCATTCGCGGCCACCCGAAGAAAAGCAACTGATCTGCAAGGCCTTCACCGAGGCTTTTCGTCTTGTTTTGATGCCGCATCAGCTTAACTTCACCCATTACCCACGGGTCCTCGAAATGTTTTTGCGTTACGCCCGTTTTTATGCCGACCAGGAGCCCTGGAACGCAGAAGTTCGTAATCTGTTCATTTACCCGGATATTTTCACCCCCTCTTATTATGATGCCGAAATTCAATCGCCGATGACTTTAGATTTTATCTTTCTGGAGCATGTTCAACAGATGGAAGGATTCATGGGTACCGCACTATTTGGACGCTGGGCCAGGCTTCCAGACAATCTGAATTTTCTTTCACAGTATCTGAAAAGAACTCTTGAATTGCTGCTCTATGCCTCGCTCAATTGCTGTGATGTTCTTTTTGCGGCGCAGGTTCGCTGGAATGCAGCGCTTCTGGCTGCTATCCCGGAACTGGCCGGCGAATTTGAACCGGTTATCAGAGTAGTCAGCCGGTGCCAAAACCGTGCTTTCATTTTTATGCCAGAAGGCCGCATCCGGCTCAAGGCTGAGCTTGAGCGAATAATCAAACTCAGTCGCAGCGCTGAATCTTCTGCTTTGCTGAATAAGCTGCAGAGCGCTCTAGATGAGGTGAACGCCTCAGTAATGCCGGTTTCCCGGCAGTCTCTCAGCGTCGAGGCAATTTATCACGCCGCCCTGAAAGATATTATGGCCGACGAAATTCTTTCGCCAGAAGAAAAGGAAATGATCCGCAACCTGCGTGAATTTGTGCCGATTGCCCCCGATTCATACCAGCGCATTTTCGACAAAACCCTGGCTGAAAAGCAGGCGGCACCAGCAGCCGCAGCAGGAGAATTTGCCGCCGACGTTTTTATGCGCAAATTGATTGATGATTTTTGTCACAGCCTCGATGAGCAGTCAACTGAAATGCTTCTTGCTACCGGAGATGCCTTGCTGTTAAGTCGCAAAACCGTTAAAAGCTGGCTTGAAAATGCCAGACAGCAACCGCCCTCAAGCCAGAATTCAGCCCCCAAAATCACGTGGCCTGGCATTAGTCCGGCAAGTCAATCAGCGCTCGATAAACTTGGTGAATGCGAAGCTCTGGCAGCAGAATTGCGTGCTTCCTCTGTCTTTGCCCGAATAGAAGCCAGAGCAGCTGAGCTAGATAAAATTATGCGCAAATCAGCTGCTGAAACAGCGCCTGAAAATGTAGACCTGCTGCTTGCACGCAATTCGTTCACAGCCTTCTTATCTGACCCCGGGGTGGTCAGGGTGCCAACCATCATCTATTTTATCTTTTCGCCGCAGATTCATCACGCCCGACTGCAATTCAAGGGTGAGACGATGCAGGCCCACCTGCAGGTCGAGATAGAAAAACTTCTGGCCGCCAAAATTCCCTTTATTCAGGGCGATATTCTGTCACTTTACAACGGCGACCTCAATCGCTCTATAGAAAGCCAGTTTTATTGCAAAGACGGGCTTGAAACCTTTGTCGATGGCCTCAGACAGTCAAAGGGAGTTTATCGCATCGCCCTGGTAAATTTTCCGAGCCTGACACCTGTCAAAATATTCAACCAGCAGGGTTACATTGACATGAGCGGTCTTTTTGGGCAGATTAACTCTTTGTTTGGGCAAAAGAAGTATGCTGAAACCATTCAGGCCTGCGAGGCGCTTATCAAAGAGCAGCCTGCTCTCGGGCAGGTTTCTTATATGCTGGCGCGTATCTACAAAACACTCGCGGTTGACGAGATAGAACCTGAAAAAAACTTTGAGCTGGCCGAAATTCACTATAACGAAGAGTTAAAGAAGATGCCCGGTTCAATAGACGCAATGCTCGGGTTAGGCATCATCTGCAAACGTCGTGGCGACTTTGCCAGTGCTGAACAATGGTTTGAAAAGGCACTCAAGGTATCACCCTTCTGCCTGTCGCTTATCGTAACCTGGGTAACCACACGAATGAGCAGACTGACCGATGAAAAGTGTTCAACAGAAGAGATTGTTGCTGATGTCTGCAGGCATCTGGGGCCCTGCTATCTCATCGACCCGGATAACCCGATACTAAAAGATGTCGTTGATTACATCAGCAGCATTTTCCGTAAATTTCTGCCAGGGCATATAACCCTTACTGAAATTGACTACCGCAATATGTGACCACGAAAATTTTATCCTGACCCGGTAGATATAAGTTCAATTTTCGGCATCTTCTTCTGCTGCCAGTTTTTCGAGTTCGCGCAGCTTCTTGAGGCTTGAAGGCTGTGTGGCGATGCCAAGAGAATTTATAATATCCCGGTAGGCTTCAAGGTTTTCCCTGGCGGTTGGGCCTGGCGCTTCCGGATCGCCAAGGGCCCTTACCAGGCGGGTGCCAAGTTTATTTGGCAGGTTGTGAACTCTTATGAGTTTATTGAGGTTTGTCATGGCTTCAAGCAGCAGGTTCGGGTGTTCACCAGACTCAAGAATTGCAAGGGTACGATAAGCCATGGCCACATGATCGGGGCGATTTTCGGTCTCATCGAGGATGGTTTGCCAGTCATTTTTCTGAGAAAGGGCTTCCCATCTTTTCAAGAGGTCACCCGCGTCTTCTTCTGGCTTTGCTGGCAGGGCATCAACATCTATCTGAGATCTGAGAGGTTGTGACTTTGAACTTTTTATAAGCTTCGACACCAGTCCCGTATGCCAATCGATCAGAAAGATGCTTCCCCCGATAATAACCGTAAAAAGATAAAGATATCTGACGAATTTGGTCATTTATTGAATCCTGTAAAGTAAATACCGGTTTTAAGGCCGGCGCAGCTGATCAGTCGTGTTAAGTGAACCAGCAAATTATAGCACTTATATGCTGCAAGATTGCAAATGCTGGCAAATTGGCCCGAATCAAGCCGCCAGGGTTACAAATTCGAGCTTCAGCGGTTATAAAACCAAATTCAACAGATTGTTGTCAGAAGAGCTCAAAAGTTTTAAGCTGTGGTCAGCAAATAGAATTATTTACAAGAGGAGACAAAATGAAAAAAGCCGTTTCAGCCTTTGCCATCGCCGGAATCTTTTCCCTTGCCGCTTGCGCACCCGCAATCGCCCAGAACACCAGGGAAATCGAAAAAAATTTAAATTCAGAGCTTAGACAAGCACAGAGTGCTTTTTTTAACGGCAAATTCGACGATTCTGATGCCTGCCTGAAAAAGGCGGCCGCACTGCTCGAAAATCTCAAAAAGCTCGAACCAGCCAACAAACAGTTGAAATCATTTGAGCAAAAACTTGGCAAACAACAGGCAGAGCTGGCAAAAAAGCTCAAAAAGACCAGCACAGCTCCAGGCCAGACCCTAGACTCCACAACCCCCCCAACAAGCTTAAACAACCTGTCTTCCGGCCAGCAAACAAAAGCCAGGGCACTTCCCCGAAAAACCAGCCAGGAAATGCGCGAATTGACAAGAACTCTTGACTCGCTCGAACGTTTCGAAAAAGATCGCATGCTCCGCCTGCAGCAGGGCAGCGACCCCGAAAGACTCGAATCTATTCTTGGCGAAATACAGCAAAAGGCCGCCAGCCTCAATGATCTGCTGGCAAAAGTCTGCAGCAACGCCGAAGAAGAAAAAGTCGCCGACCATCCTGAAATACTCGCCATCAAAGAAAGAACGAATAAAACAATCGCCTGGGTTAACCAGGAAATGGCTATTACTCGCGAAAAGGCAGCAGCGGTAAAAGCCGGGCAGGAAGCTTCAAATGAAGCTGGAAAAACCTTGAGGGCCCTTTTCGAAAGCTTCAATGACCGATATTTTCAGCCAATTACCAACCTGAGCTACGAAAACAACCCGGAAAAAGCCGGCGAAGCCTTCAAACTACTGGCTGAATACGAAAGTAAGTTAAATGATTTGAACACCGCCATAAGCGAATTCGAAGCCAGATTCGGCAGCAACCGTGAGGCCATAGATGCCGCTACCGGCGACATGGCCCCAGGGCAGGCCTGGGAGTCTCTGAAAAAGGCCATGAAAAGTGTTGAAGAAGTTCCGGCCCGCCTTTCTGGAACCATAACCGCCGCCATCGAAACCGGCCTTGCCGACCTGCCAAAACAGCATGATTTTTTCAGACTGACAAAACATGCGGAAATAAGGAATCTGGCCGAATTTGCCCGCAAAAACACACCGGACTACCCGGGTTTGGCCACAATCGACAGTAAACTGGCCGAAGACATGAAGTTGTTCGAAGCAAAAATTGCTGAGCATAACTGGCCGGCCTGCCTTGGCAAAGATTCAGATCGCGCTGCTGCCCTTGAATACCTGCAGAACTCATGGGGCAAAGATGCAAAAAACAATTACCAGGTTCTCGCGACGGTCATAACCGGCGAATGGTCTGTGCAAAAGCATGATCTGCTGGGAAGACCGGTTATGTTTGGTCTGCCGGTACTCGTTGCCCTGCAAAAGCCAGAAGATCAGAGCAAAAATCTGGCAAGGGTTTTTTCTCTGACTTTGCGAACCCCTGAAAGCCAGACAGCCTCAGCCAACCCACCCTTTGACTCTGATACGGTTGGCAACAGTTATTTTATGCCTGCCGAAAAGGTTAAATGAAGCCGTTGCTTTTGCTTTTACTTTTTTTGTAATTGCGAGTATAATCGCTGCAGAAAATTTTAGTTCAAGCTAAAAAAAAGGCAAGGAAAGTCGAATAAGGCAATATAATGAAGGCTGAAGGCGCTTCGTTACACCCATATTTTTCGCAGTTAGTTTCAAAACCGACGGAGGAATGATTCTTTTATGGCATCAAAAGGTAAACTCGCAGTAGTTGCAGTGGGCGGCAATTCTCTGATCCTTGACAGCAAACACCAGACTGTCCCAGATCAGTATGATGCAGCAGCCAGAACCATGGTTCACGTCGCCGACATGATTGAACAGGGCTATAACGTAGTTCTGACACACGGCAACGGGCCACAGGTCGGTTTCATTCTCCTGCGCAGCGAAATTGCGCGCAGTCAGCTTCACCCGGTTCCACTCGATTCGTGTGGTGCAGATACCCAGGGCGCGATCGGTTATAATTTTCAGATGGCCCTTGGCAACGAATTCAAGAAACGTGGCATCAACAAGCCGGTAGTAACAGTTGTTACCCAGGTTCTTGTCGATAAGAACGACCCATCATTCACCAAGCCAAGCAAACCCATCGGCCAGTTCTATACCGAAGCTGAAGCCAAAGACCGCATTAAAAATGACGGTTGGGCAATGGTTGAAGACGCAGGCCGTGGCTGGCGTCGTGTCGTTGCCTCACCGCTGCCACTTGAAATCATCGAAGAAAATGCCATTAATGCCCTGACCGAAAAGGGTTTCTGCGTTGTCGCAGTTGGCGGCGGCGGAATTCCGGTCATTCGCGAAGATAACGGTAACCTCAAAGGTACTGCCGCAGTTATCGACAAAGATTTTGCCTCTGCCCTGCTGGCTTCAAACATCAATGCCGACATGTTTATCGTTTCTACAGCCGTTGAGAAGGCCTGCCTGAACTTCGGCAAGCCCGACCAGAAGGCTCTCGATAAAGTAACTGTCGCTGAGCTTGAGCAATATTGCAAAGAAGGTCATTTCAAGCCAGGTTCAATGTTGCCGAAATGTGAAGCAATAATTAAATTCATCAAAAACGGTGGCAAACACGCCATTATTACAAACCCTGAGAATCTTGCCAAAGCTGTTAAAGGCGAAGCCGGTACTCACGTATACCCATAATCAAGGAGCCAGATCGTGCCTAAGTATTTAAAACAGTTCAAACTTCATGTAAACGAAGAAGTAATCAAAAGTACCGTTAACCGCGCCAAAGAACGGAACATTATCATCCCGACCTTTGCAGAACAGAAAAACCCAGAGCTGATACCCGAAAAGATTAAAAATCAGGTAAAGCCCCTTGGCCTGTGGGATGTCGACCCA
The DNA here is from genome assembly GCA_028691595.1 of Candidatus Rifleibacteriota bacterium. Classification (GTDB taxonomy): domain Bacteria; phylum Muiribacteriota; class Ozemobacteria; order Ozemobacterales; family Ozemobacteraceae; genus Rifleibacterium. The sequence goes on along the minus strand of JAQUZA010000167.1, from coordinate 136 downwards.
CGCAATCTGTTCCGCATCACCTGGAAAAACAACACTCAGACCGGTTTGTATGGCGATGTCAACTATGTCGAACTTCCAAGCTCACTGACTGGCGTTAAAGCCCGCATCGTTGGCCTGGTCGGCAAATATTTCCCCA
>JAQUZA010000004.1 GCA_028691595.1 Candidatus Rifleibacteriota bacterium | reverse complement strand
CTCGTAACTCCAGTAAAAGACGGCTCAACCGCCGCCGTTTCCACCAAAGATTTCATGGGAAACACTTCCAGGGTTCTCAAGGCTCTGCCACCAAGCGATCCAAGATATCAGCAGCTCAAGACTTATATCGAGAGCAACCCCGGGCTCAGGCAGACAGTTTCAATGCAGGTCGAAGCCAGAAATTACAAGATTGCCCAGATTCAAAGTGACCTGAGCGCCGGCACCAAAGACCCGGCTCTCGCCCAGTGGCTGGTAAACGATCTTAAAAAACCCGTTTATCTTGAAGTTGGTGATTCTGGCAGCATTCATCACGATGCCGGCGGCTTCACCCTCGCTGAAGCAGGCAAAAACGGTCAGGTAACTTATCGTGACAATGCCTATGCCAACCGGATCGTTGTGTCTTCGAACAGCGAAGTGTTCAGCGGTGGCATGCAGGATCCTTCAGCAGCCTCGGTTGTTTCTCACGAAGTTGGGCACATGATCATGGATCAACTCTACGAAAGACCGAATTACCCCGCCACCGATTATTACGGAGCCCACTCAAAAAACACCGTTTCCGACGAAGGTTTTGCCCTATCTGAAGGCTGGGCAGAAGCTCTCGAGGCCCTTTCAACAAGAGAATATCATGATTCAGCAGATTCCTGGCGAATCAAAACCCACAAAAACATCGCCGAAAACAAGTATATCTTTGAAAACCAGGGTGTTACCGACGGCATTAACGACGGCATTCTCAAGTCTGGCACCAACATGCTCTCAACTGAAGGTGTTAATGCCTCACTGTTCTACGACATCTTGAATGGTGGCCGTATCCAGGCTCCGTTCTCAAAAGTATGTCAGGTTTTTGAAAACTCGAAACCCCAGACTTACCGTGAATTTGTCGATGCCTATATACAGAAGTTCCCTGAAGACCGTAGCCAGATGATCAAGCAGTTTCTTGACAACACCAAATACGCTACGGTCGACAGCAGCGCAACTACAAGATACAAAGAAGTTCACGACGCGCAGCAGGCCTGGCAGAATGCGACCGACCCCGGTGTTAAATCGCAGCTCAAAGCCCAGTATGACAGCAAACTTAAAAACTACGAAGACTGGAGCGAAGCCCTTTATAAGCAGGCCGTCGTAGATGGCCGCATTGACGGGGCAATCGATGGTTCACGAGCTTTTTCAGACGAGACCCAGTCACAATATCGCTCGATTAAACTCAGCGAAACCCTGATTAAGGGGCAAAAGGCACTTGGAACAGGCATCAGAAACGCTGCTGATTCAATCAAGCAGTCGTTCAGCGTTAAAAGTCTGGCCATGACCGCCGGCACCTCGATCGCCATCAATCTGGCAAGCCAGTTGATGAACGGCGAAAAGGTCAGTATGAAAGCCGCGGTTAAATCAGTAGCTTCCATGCAGTTTGTCGGCAACGTGGTGGGTTCATCGCTGGGTGCCGCTGCCGGCCAGGTCTTCGTGCCGCTGATTCAAACTTTTGTGCCCATTCCAATAGTTGGAACAATTGCCGGTGCTCTGCTGCCCACTCTTACCTCTCTGGTTGGCGGTTCTCTGGGTGGCAATCTTGGGGCAGGAATGAGCTTCAAGGCCGCTCTCAAAGCACTGGATCCAGTTGCCATTGCCGGCCAGGCAGCAGGCTCAACCATCGGAGCAATGCTTGGCTCGATGATACCCATTCCCGTTGTCGGCACCATGCTCGGCAGCATTGTCGGCGGTATTGTCGGAGAAAAACTGTTCACCGGCATCGCCAAATTGCTTGGCTACAGAAAAAACCAGCAGCAACAGCCATCGAGCAATGTCTCTTTAAACAATCAGGCTAATGCCAGGGTTGCGGAATCTAACCTGCAGATACAGAAGTCTTCGGCAGAGTTAAGCAAGCTGCGATTGCCAGATACCGCCGAAAAAATACCCTACAACAAAATGGATTCAAGTCTAAAACAAGCAAAAGACAGCTATGAATCTGCATATAAAGCTTATGTTAAGGCCGTCACCTCTGGTGACCAGAAACTTGCACAGAGCCGCCTGAAAGAATTCAGCAAAGCCCGCAGCAAGTATGAAAAGGCTCTCAAGGCAGCAGCCAGATAAGGTTTTCTACTTCAACACTGCAATTTTGCCGGTGGACCTGAATACAGTTCCATCGGCAATTGCTTTTACCCTGAAAAAATAAACGCCGTTAGCGACTCTGCGGCCACCTGAATCTCGCAGATCCCAATCAGCGTTCAGACAAAAACTGCTGTCACCCGACAATGGCAGGGTAACAAGCCGATGCCCTGAAGCATCGTAAAAGCTCACAGAAGACTCACCAAAATCAGGTTTCCCGGCAAACTGCAGACTGACCCTGGCTCTGTTGCGGCAAGGGTTGGGGTAAACAGATGTCTGCTGCAGGAAGGGTGGTTGCGAAACTGCAGCCATTACTGACAGTGATGAGCGGTTTCCTGATCGATCGGCAAGCTCGACGGCAAACCTGTGCGGACCTTCTTTAACATCTTCAAGAGGCACAAAAACCGAAAACTCAAATCCATTGCCCAAATCGAGAAATTTGTCATCAACGCTGACCTTGAGACTGCCGTTATCGATGCCAGACAGGTCATCAGAGGCTTCGACCATTAATTCAGGGCTTCTTTGGCCGCGATTGACAACCCTGATGCTCTTAACAACAGGCGCGACCGTGTCTGAGAAAAGGTAATAACGCCCCGGTTCATCTATAGCAGCAGTCAGAACCCCATCGATTTTAGCAGTCTGCTGCCACGAAACCGGCCTGCCTGAAGAATTCACCCGGCATAGCCCGGCATTTTCATCGCCGCCGTTGAAACTGGTAAGACTTAGCCGGGCAATATTTTTCTCAGCGGTAATTATGTCGTATGGGCCACTGAATGCACCGGCTGGAAGCGATTGAAATGCAAAATCCGGGGTGGCAAGCATGGTCACCGTTTCGTTATCCCGGGCGCAGCTGACTGCCAGAGTCGAATCGCCAACCTCCAGATCAGCGCTCTGGCTGATTCGCAACCTGGCAACTGAAAAGCTGAAAGACACCTGATTTCCACCGATATTACAGACCGCCTGGCCTTTTCCGGTGCCGGGCAGGCGATAATGCGCCACGAAGGTCGTTTGTTTTTCATCAATTGGCGAAAAGGTGAGTTGCTCGATGAGGTTGTTAAAGCTGACGTTCAGCAGCGGAGAATCTTGAAGCGGCCCGGAGTTTGACTTGAGAAGTATGATGACCTGCTCGGCAAAGGCAGGGTTTGGAACTGGATAAAGAACTAAATTTCCGATAGCTGAGTTAAACGAATATGAAAAGAGTCTTTCGGCGTTCAAATCTTCTTTCAACGCAACCGGCATTAGAAAAAATCGCCGCAGACCGGCGAAATCAAGCTCAAAATGAGTCTGACCAGCCGAATCGAGAGCCAAAGGCAAAACACGACACTCGTTATCATGGCTTAATTCAGCTATCCATGGTGACATGCCGGCCTCACAGTTCATCGAAAACGATATTTTTCCTTTGCCGTTAACTTCTTCGATATTCAGACAATTGGCGGGCACAGAGCTGCTCCCGCCAATAAACGAATTATCACCGGTTGCAGCGTAAGACCTGCTGAATTTGACCGGAATCAGGGAAGCGCTTTTGCCAAAGGAAGCAAATTTGTCATTGAAGCCCCAGAGTCCATTGTTTAGAGCAGGGTCATCAATGACAAGTGCCAGGCCAAAATTGACAAACACCTCGGCGAAGCTCGTCTTTGAGTATTCAAGCAGCTCTTCAAGACCAGCAACGCCTTTCGGAACAGTTCTGACAAGCTCACGGGTAAACTGCTGTTGAAGGGCCGGAGATGCCCCCCCGAATTTTTCGACCAGATAAGCGACAAAAAGAAAAGATGCACCATACTTGCGAAAAAGCGATTCTTCCTGAAACCAGCTTTCTCTGGCGTTACTTATCAGGTTTACCCCATGATTTTCGAGAAACCGTTCAAAATGAGGAGCCGGCGGAACCCTCCCCGGGTCAGAACCGATTTCACCCGAAAACACATATTCTGAAAACATTGAAAAACCCTCGTCCAGCCAGCGTTCCTGCTCAACACTGCCATTGGCATGTTGAATAGAAAAATTCACCATATGCTGAAATTCGTGGGCAAGGGTCCGATAGAATGAATTGCACTTATCCTCAGGGTTTCCAGGCTCGCCGGGGGCGATATCCATAAAGAAGACGGGTTTCTGATTACCAAAAAGTCCTTCAAGATCCCTATGATCAAAATAGCCTGCAACATAACCTTCTGAAAAATTATCTCTGATATCGACCAGGAAAATATATATTCTCTCATCTGGAAGGTTGAATGCGGGCGGAATGACCGGCTTGCCAAACCATCGACCTACCGAGGGAAAAACCTTTTCATCGAAGCTGTTAACTATCTGCGCAAAAACGGCGTTCGAATTCTGACCATAAATAGCTTCGCTGCCGCGCTCAATGAACAGATTACAATGCTTTCCCCTGGCAACAAAGCGGCCCGGGCGGTATTCATAGGCCCCCATCGAGAAATTGAAAACCTGAAATCCCACTTCGCTGATTCCCGGAACCAGCTGCTGCTGTCTTGTGGAAGCTCGAAGCTGGCTGCGATAATTCTCGTCAGTTGCCATTCTGAGCGACAAGGCCCTGTCGAGCTCATCTTTCATGGCACGCAAACGAAACGTGCCGTCAACCGGCAGGCCTGAATAAGCATCAGCATGGCCTGAAACCAGAACGGCACCCACAACCAGCAAAAACAAAAGCAAAACTCTGCTTCTGGCTATGATTGTTTCTCAACCTTTCTATTACGGTCTATGCAGGAAACTGCCACGGTAATATCGTCTTTGACGGCAGCAGGTGAGTTTTCGACCAGTTCTGAAATTTCTTTAACAATTTCGCAAGGCAATTTTGCAACACGCTGCAAAAAGAATTCTTTAAGATAAATATAGCCGTCATCACAACCAGACCAGGCCTCAAAGAAGTCGACAAGGCCATCAGAATAAAAAAGAATCTTGTCGCCATCGGCAATAGCAACTGAGCGGCTATCATAAATACTTTCATTAAAAATACCCAGCAGGGTACCGGTTGATTCAAGTTCAGTTAGAGAGTTTGAAGAAACCGAATAATGCAAAGGAAAATCATGGCCGGCACTGCAATAGGTGAACTGCATGGCACTGAGGTCAAAAACTCCCCACAAAGCGGTTGAATTAAATCTTGAACCAGCGCCGAGAAATTCTTTCAGAGAAATATTGACGCGCCCCATCAATTCGCCCGGGGCAACTTCAAGGGCGGTTCTTTCGTTAAAAAGACAGACAACCACCGCCATAACCAGGGCAGCGGGCACACCTTTGCCGCAAACATCGCCAATCAGAATGCCCAGATTCTTATGCGACCCTTCGTCTATATATCTAAGAAAATCTCCCCCGATAAAACGGGCTGGCTTAAGATAAGAAGCCACCTCGATACCTTCGATTTCAGGCATCTGTCGTGGGAGGGCACCATCCTGTACGATTCTGGCCATTTCAAGTTCTCTTTGTATCTGAGCCTGGCGTTGCGCCAGTTCTTCGGCATGAAAAGCCAGCTCTTTATGCAGACGATAATTATGAAGGCATATAGAAATCTGATCTGAAAGAATATCAAGTCGGAAAGAATCTTCGGCGGCAAGCTCAGATTCGCTATCGCGCCGGCCAACCAGCAGACAACCGTAAAAAATATTATTGCGTTCAAGGGCAGAGCCAGCGAGAGCGCCTCTGAATTCATGAGTTTTAAAAGCATGCTCTAGAAGCTTCAACGAAAGCTTCATGCTGTCAGATGTATGTTCAGAAGATATGTGATCAAAACTGACAGGCTTAAAGTGATCGAGACTTATTCCTGCTGCTTCGACAGCCACAAAGCTGTCCTTTTCAAAGTCCATCAGGAAAAGAACCGCCCAGTCAAAGCGTCCCAGTTCAAGCACCGTCTGCAGAATCCGGCTGTAGGGACGATCTCCAAGTAACAACTGCAGGTCATCAAGGGAATGGGCACTTTCATAAAAGTTGCAGACATCTTGAAGTGAGTTGCGCTGCTGAACGTGGTGCCGAACACTTACAAAAAAGAGCGCCAGCAATACCAGATCAGCTGACAGGGCCAGATCAGAATAACGACCAAGCAACGCCAGAATGGCAATCACAATCAGCCAGAGCAAATAAAAAGTCTGCCAGCCAGATGGACGGCCGAATCTGCGGGAGCCCCCGGTCAAACCGTTTTTCTCCGGGTTACGGAACCTTTATCAATCTTCAAATTCAACTGAAGCACCCCACTCAGCCAGCGCGACAAAAAGCTTTTTCGGGCTTCTGGCATCGAGATAGAACCTTGGGTCTTTATCAAGATAGTTTTTCAGTCTCTGTCTGATCTTGAAAAGCAGATCTTTGGTGAATACATTTTTCAGTTCAAAACTTGCGGTTAACGGGGCTGAAAAACGCCGCCAGACCTCAGAAAGACTCTGTGGTTTACCACGCTTTTTCAGGTTTCTATAAGTACGGTCGAGCATCGCTTCGAATAACTCGGCACCATTGTAGGCATAAAAGAAAGCAACAGGTGGAAGAAAGCCGAACTGACCGACAAGATTGCGAGCCTTTCGAATAAGGCGTTCGCCTTCGCTTTGCAGCCCAACCACTTCTGAACGCAGAATTCGCATCAACATCATGTCGATATCCTTGCGACTCAGCGAATCGATGAGGGTTTTATCATTCGGAAAAAACTTCTGCAGGATTGGCCTGACTGTTTCTATGGTTTCAACACTTAAAAATTGCAGGTTACGACCATAGGTCTCGGGGTTTTTGCTCTTCATTTCCCCGAGAATTTTTTCAAACTGCAGGATAAACTCGAATTTGGTGTCAAATGGCAAGGGATTAAAACCTGTCTAAAATAAATCTTTATTTATTTTAGACAGGTGGGTTCATTTAATCAAGTTAAATCTGAAAAATTATCGCAGTCAGGATTTTCTTCAGTGCAGTTAAGGTCGATCGATGGCAATGCTGTTTCGCCAGACATCTGCAAAAAGCCATTTCTGATATAAAACAGAAAACCGATCAGTGCAACGGAATACCAGTTAGCAAGCATTGAGCATACAACTCTCATATTAGCTCTCCTTTGTCGCAAAATACTTTTCGACCAGAACAGGAAAATTTGTTACAACAGCAATGATTTTGGTCAGCATAAGTTTTGCGATGGCCGATACTTTAGTTAGAGAAAAGCATGAAATTTCGCAATCAAGTAATACTGGTTCTGTTGATGATTTTTGGGTTTGCCCTGTCTGCCCATGGCTTTGTCTGCCCGGTCTGCGGGGCAGCCGATATTTCAGGACTGGCATTGTCCTGCCCTGAATGCAATGCCAACCTTCATGATCCGGTATTAAAAATCAAAACCCAGAAAAAGGCAGCTTTGCGCATCAGACTACTGTACACCGGCGACAACCTTGAGCGTCTGCCGCCCTACGGAAAACTTTACGTAAATGGCATCTATAAAGGCAATATCGACTTAACCGACAAAGAAGAGCGCAATCAGGATTTTGTCTCGAACTGGAACAGCGGCCTGGGTCGCGATTATACGGCAGTATATGAACGGGTAATGGAAAACATTCCTGCCGGTCTTCTAAAAATCGAAGTTGAAATGAAGTTTGACAGACTTTATGGTCTGGGCAGAAGCTTTAAGCGTGTTGTATTTCCATACGTCGGCTTTAAGAGCGAAAAAGAAACAACAGTAGAGCACTACTTCAATAGTGCCGCTACCTTCCATCTTTACAAACCAGGCAAAAAGCACCCTCTGCCGGTTTTATCAGAGACAAAGGTACAGGGTGCCAGTGGTACAGTTGCAATCAATATTGGACTCTTCAAGTAGCAACTTGCATGTATTTTATGCTACAATTTTCTTGAAGCGAGTTGTGCGATTTGCTGGCGGCACGCAGAATTTTCTGGCTTCCAGCAGGCCTTACCACCAAACCATGAAGAGGAACCAATGCAGAAGAACCATGGAATGACCATTCTGGTTGCCGAAGATGACCCCGGGCATGCAGAGCTTATCAGGGGCGAACTTCTCGAATCAGGGGTAAAAAATGATATTATCAGGTTTGCCAATGGTACCGAAGCCTGGACTTTTCTATCTGAGAATCGCGATCTCGATGCCCGTTATCTGCTGCTGCTCGACATCAAAATGCCCGGAATAGACGGCGTGGAGCTTTTGAGACGAATTAAATCGAGTGACAGTCTTAAAACGATTCCGGTTATCATGGTTTCGACTACCGATGACCCACCCGAAATAGACAAATGTTACAATCTTGGCTGTAACGTTTATATTACCAAGCCTGTCAGCTTCGATAAATTTTCTGAGACACTGAAAAGACTGGGGCTGTTTATTCAAATTGTGAGGACATAAATCCTTTTGTTTGAAAAGAGCAAAAACAGGATCAGAGGAGTCCGTGACCCTCGTGGCAGGTTTGCCGGGTTTTGTGCTGCAAAATGCCCTGAAAGCATCTCAGATGTTCGCAGACACTTGTTTGAGACACTTTTTGATTCAATGCGTGAAATGGTGGTTTTGCACGAGATAGTCTACGACAGCAACCATAACCCAATTAATTACCGTCTCATCGGTTGCAATGATGCCTTCACCAGAATGACCGGCATAAAAAAAGAGAATGCGATCGGCAAACTTGCAACAGAAGTTTATAACACCACTCCCCCCCCCTATTTTGAAGAGTTTCTCAAGGTTGTCAAAACTGGTCAGCCATACGAATATTCGACTTATTTCCCGCCGCTTGACAAGTATTTTGCTGTTTCGGTTATTAGTCCGGGCAAAGATCATTTCGCCACTGTCACCAACGACATTACTGCCAGCAGACAACTTCAAGACATGCTTTCTGCAAGAAACAAAGAACTCGAAAACTATCTCTACGTCACGTCTCATGATCTGCGCTCACCACTCGTAAATATTCAAGGTTTCAGCCAAAGGCTGCAAAAGCAGGTTAACGCGATAAAGACCCAGCTTGCCCCTTTTCAGGAAGCATACGAAGCTAATGCTGAATTCAAACAACTCCTCGAAGAAGCGATACCCAAAACCCTTGGTTTTATTACCTCCGGGGTTAACAAGATGGATGTTCTGCTGAGCGGGCTTCTGCAATTATCAAGAACCGGTCGGGCACCTCTGCGGGTTAAGCTTGTCGACATGAAAAAGCTCTTTGAATCTATTGTAGCAGCGCACAATTACCAGCTGAATGAAGTTTCAGCCAGTGTTGCGATAGATGAGCTGCCAAACTGCTATGGTGACGAAATTTTGCTGAACCAGTTATTCTCAAACATTATCAATAATGCCATCAAGTATCGTGACCCGGGCCGGCCTCTAAAACTCGAAATCAAAGCGATCTCAGGCTTCAAAAAGGTTATCTATTCGATCAAGGATAACGGTCTGGGGATAAACAAAGAGAACAAAGACAAGGTCTGGAACCTTTTTTTCAGGGCAGATGCCCCAACTGCAATTGCTGGCGAGGGTCTGGGGCTGAGCATCGTAAAAAAAATCGCTGAAAAGCATCGCGGCAAAGTGTGGGTTGAAACCGAAGCTGGCTTTGGCAGTGTCTTCTTTGTGGTTCTACAAACAACTGAGTTTCAGGAATTTTAATAGAGGAATTCATCTAGAGGAGTTTTGATGTCAAGAACGGTCTTAGTCGTCGAAGATGATCCAGGGCTTGCCGAGCTTATTGGCGAGAAAGCCGAAGACTGTGGCTTTAAGGTCGCTTCTGTCTGTTCGGCTGAAGAAGCCATTGCCTGGCTGAACAAGAATGATCGCCCGCGCCTGATGATTCTCGATTTCAGCCTACCGGGCATGAATGCAAGAGATTTCATTTCAAGCTTTTCTGAAAACAAGCCTGGTCTGCCGCCATTTATAATTTCGACCGGGCAGGGTGACGAACGCATCGCCGTCGAAATGATGAAGCTGGGTGCCCTTGATTATATTGTTAAAGGCGGTCATTTTCTTGAACTGCTGCCAGAAGCAATACGAAAAGTTGACCGACATATCGAAAATGAGCTGCAGCGGAAGCTTGCAGAAGAAAAGCTTCGCGAGAGTGAAGAGTCATACCGCAATCAGTTTGAAAACAATTCGTCAGTCATGCTTTTAGTCGATTCTTCCGGCCGAATTACCGATGCCAATGCTGCCGCCGCAAGTTTTTATGGGCATTCAAGAGATAAGCTTGCGAACATGAGCATTAATGAACTCGATGAAACCGCAAAAAGCGGCAGTCAGTTAATGCAAAAATGGGTCTCGGGCAAGGGCCAGGCGGTCGAGTTCACTCATTGTCTCGCCGATGGCTCAAAACGCAATGTTGTCATATCAGCGAGCAAGATAAAGTTCAAAGGTCAGATGCTCCTGCACACGATCATCCAGGATATCACAGCCCGTAAGCAGGCTGAGAAGGCTTTGATAGAAACCAATCGACGACTCGAAGAAGCCACAATGACGGCAACACAGATGACACTGCAGGCCAAGATGGCAAGTAGAGCTAAAAGCGAATTTCTTGCCAACATGAGCCATGAGATACGCACGCCGCTGAACGGCATCATCGGGATAACCGGACTGCTTCTCGAGACTGAACTCAACGACGAGCAGCAGCATTTTGTCAACATCATCAATTCAAGCGGCGAATCTCTACTGGGGCTGGTCGACGAGATTCTCGACTTTTCAAAAATTGAAGCCGGAAAGCTTCTATTGGAAGCAATTGATATGAACCTGCAGTCACTGATTAAAGAATTTGTTGCAATAATGAAAGTCAGAGCCCAGCAGAAGGGTCTCGAACTCAATTACAGCATCTCTCCTGATGTTCCGGCGAATCTGCACGGCGACCCGGCACGCCTGCGGCAAATTCTTAATAATTTGGTAGGCAATTCGATTAAATTTACCCCGAGTGGTCATATTGATATCAAACTCTCGCTGGTCAACCGAAACAGCAAAAAAGCTCTGATCAAATTTGAAGTCATCGACACCGGAATCGGAATTCCGGCCCATAAGTTTGATCTGCTGTTCAAAAAATTCAGCCAGGTCGATGCTTCAACAACGCGCAAACATGGTGGTTCGGGCCTGGGTCTGGCAATTTCGAAGCAGCTTGCTGAAATGATGGGTGGTGAAATTGGAGTTGAGAGCGAAGACGGAAAAGGCTCAAAATTCTGGTTCACCGCCAGCTTTATTCTTCAGTCAGAAATACCGGCACCGGCTGATGTTGGCTCAGATAACCAGAAGTCAGAAAAACTGCCTGAACAAGATATTGCTGCCGGCGCAAAAACCAGCAAATTTTTCAACAGGTCATTACGTATTCTACTTGCCGAAGATTGTGCAACCAACCAGCAGGTTGCCTTAAGCATTCTGAAAAAGCTTAATTTGCAGGCAGACATCGTAAAATGCGGCGAAGAAGCAATCAAAGCGATCGAAAAGACCGCTTACGATCTGATACTGCTCGACATTCAGATGCCCGGAATAGATGGTTTCGAAACCACCAGCCGCATCAGAAAACTTGAAGAGACTTTGCACCGTGGTGCTTTGCCGATTATAGCCATGACTGCCCACTCGCTCCCGGGCTATCGGGAAAAATGTATTAAAGCTGGTATGAACGATTATATTTCCAAGCCGATCTCGATAAAAACCGTGGCCGAAATACTTGAAAAATGGCTTCCGGAAACGCCGGTCTTTGATGAATCAGATCTTATGGAACGCATGATGAATGATGAAACTCTGGTGTACTCATTGGCAAATGCGTTTCTTTCTGACGCACCCGACCAGCTCAAAGGTCTGAAAACTGCTTTGGCAGATAATAAGATCGACCTGGTCGAGCGCCTGTCTCACCGGTTGGCCGGGGCATCGGGAAATATTGGCGGCAAAGAAATGAGTGCAATCGCCTACTGTTTTGAAAAATCAGCCCAGGCAGGCAACCTGACTCTTATCAGAGAGCGTCTGCCCGAGCTTGAATCTGGGTTTGAAAAACTGAAATTTGAAATCAGGGAAAAACTAGGGAAACACCCAAAAGGGGGGCAAGAGATGAAAACTTTGATCGTTGAGGATGATTTTACCAGTAGACTGCTTCTACAGGAGATTTTGAAAAATTACGGGCCGTTTCATATTGCCGTAAACGGCCAGGAAGCCGTTTCTGCTGTCAGAGCCGCTCTTGAAGCAAATGAGCAGTACGATCTGATCTGCCTTGACATCATGATGCCTGAAATGGACGGGCACGAAGCCCTAAAACAAATCCGCAACATGGAACAGGCTAAGGGTATTTATTCACAGAACGGGGCCAAGATAATGATGGTAACTGCCCTTGGCGACATGAAAAACGCAACTACGGCTTTTTACAATCTCTGCGACGTTTTTCTTCCCAAACCGATACGCAAGGCCAAGCTGGTTGAGGAACTTCGCAAGCTGCAGCTGATTGAATGATCTGAGTTGATGAGGTGTTATGCGAGCATCAGAAAGGTCAGGCAGAAAGATATAAACAAGCGGGCAATTGTTTCCGATAACAGAAGTAATAAAATCAGATTTCTGTGAGGCAGACAATTATGGAACGGACAAATTCCCGCTGGTTCTTTATTTTTCTGGTAATGAGCCTGATCAGCATCATTCTTTTCCCACCGATGGCCCGTGCCGATTCAAACTGGCTCAAGTATTTCCGCAAAGATTCGCTGCTTAACACCTACAAAACCAGTTATGCAGTACTTGATGAAACAATCTGGACCGGCACCTTCGGTGACGGCCTGAATGTTCATGACGGCAACAAAACGATAAATTTTACCAACAAAAATACCCGCACCAGCCCGACAAATGATGACGGGCTGATTTCTGACTACATTACCTGTATCAGCATTGACGAAAAACGTGGCCGGGTTTGGCTTGGCACCAATGCAGGCCTTTCGAGTTGCGATCTTGAAGGCAAAGAATGGGCACGTTTCACAGCCAAAGAGGGTTTACCGAACGAAGTAATACGTGATCTGGCACTCGACGGTTACGGCAACCTCTGGGTCGGCACACCATCTGGCATCGCCCATTTTGACGGGGAAAACTGGAAAATTTTTAATGAAAGTAATGGACTGGCACAGGCAAGCGTCCATTCAATCAAGGTCAAGGGCGATACAATCTGGGTTGGCAGCGTTGGAGGCACGGTAAGCAGGTATAAAGACGGCGAATGGAAAACCATCATCACCTTTTAAATGCTACAGCCATCACATCGAGGGATCTATGAATTCTTGTGGTCTGAGCACAAATACCCGGTCATGGCGGTATCGCTCAAATCCTTTCAGGGAATGGCAAGCCGTCTGGGCAGGCATCCCCAGCTCCTGGCTCTTCTAAGAAAGATTTCTGAATTTGCCTTTGCCGAAAAAGCAGAGAATTACAATGCGCTTCTAAATGCCTATATGCACGTCAAACCGGTGCTGAGCAGAGAGCGCCGCCATGAAATTATCGAGATTCTTTTGCTCGACGAACAACTGGCCAGCAAGTTGATCTATGAAGATGCCCTGAAGCATTGTGAATACAGCCTGGCGGGCTGCCGATTGTTTTTTCCGGCAGAACGGGCCATCTTTAAATTCTGGGATGCCCAGGACAGGCCAGGACTCTGGCTGTGCTTCGGGCCGTTACAAATGCACCTTTCGCCACAACAGGTTTTCAACAGAATTTGTATTGAGACGGGCACAAAACCAGATGAAATGCGACAGAAGCTTGGGCAGCTGCATCAAGGGATAACAGCTGATGAATACAACAGCTGGGCAGATATTCTCAGAGCGAACCTGGAAAAGAACAATCTGGTTGCATTGCCTGGCGGTGAGGGGGCCTGGCTGCATCCGCGGTTTGCATTGACCAATCTCGTTCCAGAAACCGAAATCTTCGCCTGTGACTTTTTGAGCGCCGCAGTTCTGACGCTTGAGAAAATCTGGGATTCAGCAGAATACCCGCCGGAAGTAATAGCTCAACTGCCTGATTACCAGACATTCTGCGAAACTTTTTCACGCGAAAACCACCCTGCTGTCGCCTGGAAGGATGACTTCAGCCGCAATGAAGCATTTGAAACACTCGGGCACCTTTTCTGGCATCAATGGAACAAGGACAATGGCCAGCCAGGTGTCAGAGAAGAGGAAGCAGAAGATTCAGGAGCCGGCGTAGGAATGGAGGCTGCTGATGAGGAAATTGACCCCGAAGAGTGTGAACATGGTGACAATGAAACCAGCGACTGAAAGGCATGCTGTCCAGGTGCCGTTCCAGCCCCTTGCCAGTCTGACATGCAGATAGATTGAATAAACAAGAAAAGTAATCAGTGCCCAGGTTTCTTTTGGATCCCAGCCCCAGTATCGCCCCCAGGCCTTATTCGCCCATATCATGCCAAAAATCAGGCCACCAACGGTAAACAGCGGGTAACCAAGAGCAATTGCCCTGTAAATAAGATTATCAAGCACATCGTTTTCGGGCAGCCAACGTTCGGCACCACGCCCGATAGCCCCGCGGAAAAGCCATGCCAGAACGGCAATACCTGCTGTGGCAATACATGAAGGTATGATGACCCAGAAAACGATATTCTGCCAGCGGCTGGCATACATCGGGTGTTTACTGAGATGTTGAGCCAGCAGTATCATTCCGCCGATAAAAGCGACAGGAAGGCCGGTTACAACTCCATAGCATGCAAGTTTTTCACGGCCATCGGCAAAATCAGCCCGGCCTGATGAATCACCAAGAATACGGCGCAGACAGAAGAGATAGCTGAGAATAAAGGCTATGGCAAAACAGGCTTCACCAACAAAAGCCAGCGAAACATGCAAATGCAACCAGTAAGATTGCAGAGCCGGAATCAAAGGCTTGACTTCTGAAGAGAAAACGGAGGCCACGCCGATCATCACTACAGCACCGACGCTTGAGCCTGCTTCCAGAATCGGAATCGGATTTGAGGAGGTAAAAACAAGGCAAACGAGCACAATCAGGGTCGAAAGTGACACCAGAGATTCATACATATTTGAGAGCGGCGGATGTCCGGCGCTCTGCCAGCGCATTCCAATGCCAATAAGAGCGGCAATGACCCCAACCCAGTTCAATGTTCGGCCGTAAGTTTGAAGTTTCTGCCGGTCAAGGCTCAATGAGGCGCTGTTCAAAGCAAAAGACGCGAGGTAACAAATCATCGACAAAGTAAATATGCTCGTTTCGTTCATTGTGGGTTTTCCTGTGACTGGTGGGTTAGCTGTTGCTGAACTCGGGCAAGATCTCTGGCAAAAACCTGGGCCGGGCGGTTGCCAGCGATGGCAATCCGGACCTGGCCATCAGGAAAAACCAGCACCCAGTCCTCGCGGTAGGCCACATAAAAGCTCATGACCATACCAAGGGTAAAAAGCAGACAACCCAGCCAGACAACAGGCTTGCCGGGATCATAAGCCATCTGCAGAGTACTTTCGAATTCTGATTTTGCCGAAGTAAAAGTAAAAAGAAAGGGCAGACTGGAAACATGGCTGGCAAGCATGGCCCTGTCTTCAGGGAACGCCCAGGCACGGCCGGCAACTTTTTCGTTTGTATCATAGGCCACAATCATTGCGGCGGGGTTATTCAATTCATTTGAGACGCTGATAAACCGGCCGTCGATAACCCTGAAATCAGGCATAAAATCCTGCATTACAAAAGTAAACGATGCCCATTCAGGCTTGACCGGCTGGTTTAAAATCAGCTCAAGCGTCTGCGGAAAGCTGGCTGCTGAATGAAAATCCTGCCACCCGGCAATACCTTCAAGAAGGTCGACTTTCAAATTGACCTTCGAATAAAACTTGTTCCAGCTGGCCTGATAAAAACTGTAATCTTGAAATGAGACCGGGTGATTGACTCTGATCACGGCTGAAGCTGTTTCCCGGGCATCGGCAATGAAGCGCACCCGTGAATTCCAGCTTTTAACGCCTGCAGGTTGGCCCTCAGGGGTCTGATAATGTTCTATCCACAGTTCGTCAAATGCAATTGAAAATGCCGGGCTTGCCATACCCATGGCGTATTGTTTGTGCAGAGCCTCGACCTTAGCGCGCATGTCCTCGAGCCTTGGGTCCTGGGCCGAAAATGTTCTGATACTTCTGGCTTCTCGACTGATCCTGTCGGCATCTCTGGCGGCACGCATGGCTGCGAGCGGCGGCACAATGACATTCTCACCCTGACGGCCGTGCAGTGACATTTCAACACTAAAAAACACGCCTATCAGGCCACCGGCAAGAACCGACAGCAAGCCGATATGAATGAACATGCCCCCGAGCAATGAGAGTCGCCCCGAGGCACGCAAACCAATCAAAACCCCATCATCATCTGTTTTGAAACTGCCATAATGCTTCTGCCAGTCTTCGGCAAGCTCGGCAGAAAATGTTCTCTGGGCTTCCATGGCATTGACTTCTGCCACGGCAACATTTTCGAGCCGCTTGAAAAGTCTTCGTGAGGTACTATGCCACCGGGTTAAAATGCAAACAAGGGTTGACAACGACAGCAGCCACAGGCAGGCCTGAAAGATAGCGCTGCGATACATATCGTCAAAGCCGAGACCGAGAATCCAGTGGCCAAGAACGGGGTAACGCTGCAGATAAACCACTGCCTCGAGGTTCTGCGGCACAAAAGTGCCAACCATTGACAGCAGGGTCAGAAGCGAAATAAGAGCAACGGCAGATTTAAGTGAAACAAGGAGTTTGAGTATTGTTCTCATGACTGCTGATTATAGGCCAGATAAATGTATAAAAGCAAGACCTCCCTACCAAAGCCTGATTGAATCAAGCCGAAGATGTCTTTTTGCGGTAATCAAGCAAAGCTACGGTTACATCATCAGCCCAGGGCACCGTTCCAGAAAATTTCCTGACTGCTGAGTAAATTCCGTCAAAGAACTGTTCACGACTGCAGCGGCAACCCATTTCTTTGACCAGACATTCGAGGCGTTCGTAGCCAAAGGGTTCATCACGGTCGTTCATGGCTTCAACAACCCCGTCGCTGAACATGACCAGACGACATTCTTCGGGTAGCTGAATTGTTTCAGACTTGAATGACTTTCGCCTGGCTGCTCCGAGCGGATAACCGATTATACGCAGGCTTTCGACGCTGCCATCTGCTTTTACCAGCAGAGGGAACGTCTGACCGGCATTGCAGCAGGTCAGACGACCTTCAACGTCTACATAACCCGAAAAGCAGGTCATCATTTTTACCCGACGCAGGTGCTCAAGCATCAGGCGGTTAAAACTGCAGAAAATATCATGCGGCATCTGCAGACCACTATCGATAAGTGCCGTAAAACCGGCACGGGCCATTGAAACAACCAGAGCCGCAGAAACTGAATGACCGGAGACATCACCCATGACGAAGGTCATTCCACCAGATGAACTGACAAAAGCATCATAGTAATCGCCACCGACATCGTCGGCAGGCACGGTTCTCCCGGCAAAAACAGATGAATCTGCCACAATGTCGGCACCCGGCAAAATGCAGGTCTGAACAAAATGAGCCACTTCAAGCTCTTTCATGCTCTCGATGGAATCATTAAAAGTTTCAGAAAGCTGCTGCCATTCATCATTTGTGTCAATCGAAATCTGATGCTGATGATCACGACTCTCGATAGCTCTGACTCCGTGCATAACGAGTCTGGCCGGCAGAACGATACCGCGATTAAGCCTGACAAGAACAAAAATAAGGGTCGCAGCGACAATCAGTGCAGCAAAAAGCATTCTCCGGCGCACCCCATCTAGCTGCAACTCGATTTCTTTCAATGGCAGGGCCGCTGCCAGAATGAACCCCTGAGACCTGCGGCCAACATAGGCACACAACAGGTGCGGCTCGTCATTGATCATTACTTCCTGAACATGGGTATTGCGGGGGGGTTGCATCAGATCGATCAGCCAGCCTGTTCTTTTCCAGAGGTCCAGGTAGGGGAAATTCGAATTAAAAAGCCGATTGGTTATTGCCAGATACTTTACACCCTCTGGCCAAAGCTTTTCATTACTGAAAACCTGGTTAAAAAAGCGGTTGGTATAATTGTAGCGTCCCGAGAAGAGAATCATGCACATGATTGCCCGGCCAGACTCATCTTTGATGATATCAACAAAATTAAGAGACTGATTCACCCCGAAACCAAAATCAAAAAAGTCACCAAGACTTTGATGAATTCTGGCAACCGGGCTCTCGTCATCATTACCGATAAATGATGACATAACCATCGACGACACCCCATCTTTGAGATTCTCGGTATTACCGTCAAATCTGCTGTTATGAAGACGGATAATGTCTTTGGCAGTAAAGCTGGCAAAAGATGAATAAGCGTTTTTTCCCTGAGATGGCATCAAAGAGATAAATTCAGCAACGTCAACAGTATCGACCGGTGTTTCGAGGGCATATGAAGCTTCGAGATCGAACGGAACCCATCCCCAGGCAAAAAACTGTTCAAAAGTCTTTTCTCGAAAAGCGCGATTATGAAAAACCAGTTTTCGAACTGCGTAAGTTGAGCCCGCTGTGGGCCTGACGAAGTCTCCTTCAGCGTTCAGCAGCATACAGGTATCATACATTCCGTCAAGCTCAAGCTCGACAGAGCGATCGATAAAACGCTGGAGATTTTGCGGTTTCCCGTCAAGTATTTCAGTCAGTGCTTTATACTCGTGGCGACTGCTGCGGAAAATCTGCAGAGAATTGTTGTCGAGCTGCACCAGGTGGTTCTGAAGCTTATCTAAGGCCGAGATTTTCAATGATTCTCTTTTTGACTCAAGAAATATGTTCCAGTAAAAGCCAATAGCAGCGACCGGCAATGCCATACTTATGGCCACAACGAATGTCAGCAGCACAGGCAAAGAAAGCCTGAATTCTTTACCTGTGCTGATAAAGGAATTTAGCCAGAGCGGAAACCAGAAAAAAAACAGTGACAGGCACCAGAACGGCACCGGAACGGTTATTTGTCGATCAAAAGCGACAAATACATGCCCATGAGGGTCAAGCGAGGCAATCAAACGTTTTCCGTCAATTTTGAATTCAACATGACCGCTCTTTTCATCCAGGGCGGATATAGTGGCTTTAAGACGGTAGGGATCAAGATTTTTCTGTAACAATGAATCTTCTGGAGCAAAGAGGTTCAGATAGCCAATCTCGTCACAACCAACATTCAGGGCAATAAAAAGAGCCCTGGCGACCAGACGATTGCTGATTTTATTCTTGTGAACCAGGGCAATCATGCCATCAGCATCGCCCAAGCCTTCGCCGGGTGAAGAAAACCAGATGCCATAACTGCGTCGCTCGTTAATATTGATCTTACGCAGTTGCCCGGGTTTTCCTTCAAGACGTTCAAAGCCTATACCACCGTTGAGAAATCTGACGATACGATTTTTTTCTTCTCCGGCCGTTCTGAACTTCCTGAATTGACCGCAATCTATTCGGTCGAAGAAAAAGGCCCACTCGTCTCGTTCAAACTCAGGGGCATTTACAGGCTGGTGCCCTTTGAAGAAAACAATTTCACAGGCATCGGCAACAAGACCGGCGCTTTCTGACCATTCAGCGATGAGAGAAGAAAATTCACTGTTCCTGAGCTCTTTTGCCTTTTCGAAGAGATCTTTAAATTTTTTCAGAAAAACCTTTTCAAACGAGAAAGATGACCGCAGACGATTTAAAGAGCTTTTCAGCCGCAGTGATTCAGCGGCCTGAGCCTTGTGCAATGCTCTGTTCCAGAAAAAGGCTGCAATTATCGTATTGGCCAGAATGGCCAATAACAACAACAGCAGAAAAACTTTTCTGGCATCAGCTGTTTTCATAAGGTTCTCCATTCGAAATGGCTGAAGGACTCCGTTTGAGAATGATAACCGTCTGATCGTCGACCCGCTCGCCCCAGGCGGCAGCGGCAGAAAAAATAGCCTCAGCTGCTGATTCGACAGACATGCCAGCTGTCTGGCGGCACAAAGCCGAAAAGCCATCAAAACCAATCATGCGATTCTTCAAATCAGTTGTTTCAACAATTCCATCTGTAAAGAGAATAATGCTGCTGCCAGGTTCAAGAATTCTGTGATCACCCATTATAGTGGGGTTTTCTTTCACCCCGAGAGGCATTCCAGGCAGTTTCAGAATTTCAACATCGCCACCGGCAGATACAATGATCGGGTAAGGGTGGCCCGCAGAGGCATACTCGAGCCGACCGGTGGCGGGGGTATAATACCCAAGCCAGCAGGTCATATAGAGTTTTCGCGCCCCATATTTAAAATGAAGCCGGCTTATCATCTGAAGCAGAGCCAGTGCACTGTCGCATTTTTCAGCATTTAAGGCAAGCCAGACCTTGATCGAGGCCTGAATCATCGCCGGGGCAATTCCATGGCCGGTCACATCGCCAATTGCCAGAAGAATCCTGCCATCTGGCAGGCGCATCCAGTCATAGTGGTCACCACCGAGTTCAGTAGCAGTAATACACCTGCCATAGAGTTGCCAGTCTTCCCCTACAAGGGCTTCTTCAGGCCAGAGGGTAGTCTGAACTGTTCGAGCCACCTGAAGCTCCTGAAAATTGCTCATTGTCCTGCTTAAACTGCCAAGCATCGCCGCAAATTCTGAAACAGTTGCCCCGGGAATCTGAACGCGAAAATTTCCGGCAGCGACCGCTTCAAGAGCAACTCGAAGGGTTCCAAGCGGCTGAAGAAGAAGCGACGAAGTTATACCTGCAGAAAAAATGGCCAGGGCAAACACCAGTATTGCGAGTATCTGCAAATTTCGACGCAGAGTCGTGATTTTACTGTCTATAATTTCGTATGGCCTGGCGAGAACAAGAATATAACCGTCAAGATTACTGCCGCGCATGGCGCTCAAGAGGTATTTTTTTTCGCTGATTCCGGCGATAGAATGTGCAGGAATTCCGCTTTTGATGACATGATCGGCAATTGCCCTGAGATGCTGATTGCTGGCTGTGGCTCTTTTGGGAAACGCGGGCCAGAATGGTGACAGCGAAACCGGTATGGCAGCCAGGCGCGGCAGCATGGGGTCTGGCTTCAAATCAAATGATCTGCTGATTTTATAAAGATAGTTGCGTTGTAACGCACTCTGAGACATAAAAGCAAAAACCATTGCTCTGGCTTTGCATTCTGCGTCAACGAAGAAATCAACGTAGGTAGGCATAACGCTGGCAAGAAGATTCAGCATACCAACTTTTCGGGAATTGAGAATCAGAGATCTTGCAAGCCAGCCACCCATGTTATTGATAACCGATGTCAGATCGACCTGCTTCTGTCTGCCTGTCTCATCATAGGTTGCGTTCAACATCTCAAGAAGCATTTCGCCGTAGATAACCATCGATTCTTTTTTTCCCGTTTTTCGACCTGTTGGAGTTTCATGGGTGAATGAAAAGGCATCTTCGGGGGTGACAACCAGAATCTGGTGCATTATGTCAGAAAATTTCAGCAATTCCCCGGTCTTTTTCAAACCGGTTAAAAATTCAGACTGCGGCAGATTTCTGACCTTTTCAACCCGGGAGTTGAAAACATCTTCAATCACCCTGTAATCATGAGAAAGCCCCTCATCTATAAGGGTCAATTCCTCAATATTGCGCTTCTGCCAGTTATTAACCAGAACCTTTTCCTGTTCAGTCCGATCGGCAAAACCGGTAAAAATAAGGAGCAGAAGCGGAATACCGGCACCAAAAAGGAACAGAGCCGCAATACGAAGTTTTAGACCCGGATACAGTCTTGTAACACCTACCAGAAGAGGAGTCAACAGCATAAAGGCAATCAGAGACGCAAGAAGAAGAGCAGCACTTATGCCTCGGTACAGCTGATCATGTTCAACCGCAGAAATAGTTCTGGCGACAATAACTGTGCCATCCTCGGTAAAAAGCTTCACCCCGGGACACCCATTGCACATGAACGCACTTTCACCGTAGGGCACCGCACTGACCGCCGATGCCGTCTGTGGGGGAAACCCGTGATCGGGTGGCAGTAGAATACCGGGAGAAAGCGGGTCAAGCCAGGCAAAAAGATAGTTACGACCATATCTCGAACGAGCGTGCAGAATGGAGCTGTCAAGCATCTCGCTAATTTTAAGGGCACTTTTTCGGATAAAAACAACCATGTGACCGTTAAAATTTCCAGCCTCATTTCGCAGTTTAAACCAGCCACCCCACTGACGATCGTGAGAAGAACCGATTCTGATGATCGATTCAGGGCTCTGATTCATCTGCTTGTGGGCTGATCGATAACCCGAAAACTGCAGGATAAAACGTTCATACTTTGCCGCCAGTGAGGGCTGCTGAACACATTCGAGAAAACGCCGGGCTACAGCCTTTGGGGAAACAGGAAGAAAGGGTAAGGTCAGCAGGTTTCCACCGGCATCGTAAACAAAAACTTCAAGGGCATCGGGATTGGCCTTCAGCATCTGCCTGATGCGACGCTCGAAGGTTGAAGAGGGAAAAGGAATCTCTGCCAGAGAACGAAACTCGGCATCAAAACGTTGACGGGGTTCAACCTTCGATGAAATCGAGCTGAGAAGCTGGGTCATCTGGTTTTTTTCAACTGTCAGACGTTCAGCAAAATCAGCAGTGGCAAAATATTCATTCAAGCCACTAAGAAGAAGCCAGGGCAGCAGAATGATAATCAGCGCCTTAAAACCAGCCCTCAATAAAGACATCAGGGGCCGGGCGCGCACAGTGGCGGGCAGCCTTGAGAGCCACTTCATTTATTGAAACCCGGGTGGGGCTCTGAAATAGCAGGAAAAATCATGATGCATCAAAAAAACTGCAAAACAAGTGGCGGATCGTAATTCTGTTTACTGAACGTGACTTCGCTGGCCTCAACCACTGGTTGTCTTCGAGAGCTGAACGAGCCTGAATTAAGATTTTTGATTTTATCGATCCGAAGGATTCTCCCCTTAACAACCACTCCTGACTTCAGAGAAATTCTCGGGTCAGCTGGCAGATCTTTCGGAAACTCAACTTCAAAAGAATAATCCATGTTGGCATCAGGATTTATTGAGGGCTGACTGTTGACAAAGAGAACTTTCCTGCCCTTTCGTGTGGTCACGAATTCAATAACACCCTGCCATTCAACTGCCCGGCCAATATAGGGCACAGCATTGCGGCTTACTTCGTAAACATCGATTGTTCGGCCAATATTGGCTTCATTGCTGGTTTGTCGCCGCTCCAGTTCAACTTTTGCCTGAGCACGCTTTTTGTTGATCCAGAAACGGCTGGTGTTGATCATTTCGTCTGCCTGCCTTATCTGGTCGCTGGTGAGAGTTCCGTAAGTGCGGGCCATGGCCAGCAGAGGCTCTGCCTTTTCATATTCAGCCCGCTGGTAAAAGTAAGAGCCCCGACTGAAATAATTATAGCTCTGGCGACCTGCCAGATAAGAAAGTTTACTCTGGGCTTCTTTGAGCTTAGGGCTGATTTCGAGACACTTTTTGAATTGAAAAACAGCTTCTTCAAGACGATCCTGGGCTTCATATGATTCGCCGAGGGCAAAGTGAGCCTTGATCATATCGTTTTGCAGTCTTATGGCCTGATTAAAAAAGCCTTCAGCTTTCTGCGGCATCTGGGTCTTCATGTAGATCAGACCGATGGCGTAGGGAATTTCTGCATCGGCAGGCGATGCGGCCTGAGCCTTGAGGTAGCGCGCAAGAGAATCATTGTAACGATTCTGTTTAAAAAACAAAAACCCGGTAAGCTTGTTCAGGGCTGCATCATCAGGTCGATCGCGCAATGCCAGATCAAAATATTTCAGGGCTTCTTCGCTTCTTCCCTGGGTCAGGAGTTGCCGGGCACGCTTTTCGGCTTCATCAGTCGTCAAAGAACTGAATTCAGTCTGTTGTACTGTTTCTTTGCCTTTAAGCTTGAGCTGAGCAGCGACATCATCTTCAAGAGTGCGTTTTAATGCTTCGAGTTCGCGACGGGCAGCCTGATAATCGGGCTTGAGTTGAACGGCGATCTGAAACTCAATAAGGGCTTCTTTGATAAAGCCCTGAGCCTTGTAGACCCGGCCAAGATTATAGTGGGCTTCGGGATACCGTTGATCAAGCTCAAGGGCTGCCTTGAATTCGCGATAAGCTTCAAGGTAACGGTTTTTATAAAAGTGGTTCAAACCTACATCTACGTGAAACTTTGGTGTTGAAGCTTCGATAAAATCTGCAAACAGAAAAATGCCCGCGAATACAAGCAGCATTATGGGCAGCATTTTCAATTTCGGCATTCTAAAACCCCTTTTCTTCAAATCAGACCAGCCATACCGGCCTGGCCAATAATTGTAACTGCAGACAAGCAGACAGGTATAAACCCTGCCGTTAAAATTTAGCCTCAGCGAATATTGTTAAGGTCTTCAAGTCTTTTTGCAGCATTTTCCTGCTCGTCTAAAACCTTATGCAGACTTTCTTTGATAGCCTTGCCGTCATACCCAACCATACTGGCAGCCTCAGTCAGGTCAGCCTTTCTGCGGAGTTCATCCATTTTGGATGGGGCAACTTTTGCAGAATTTTCAGGGGCTGGAGTTGTTGTGGTTGTCGTGTTTTCGGAGCTTCCACAGCCAAGAGCAAATACAGCCAGCATAGCGAACAGAACAGCAGCGTTTTTTCTCATGTTTCACCTCGTGCCTCACACATTTTGCAGGCAATACTCTCTCAGACTAATACTTTTTGAGCTCTGGCACAAGTCAGGCATTGACTATTTGTCGACCGATAACTTAGAATCAAAAAAGTCATACAAAAGTCATACCATTTTTCAGGAGAATTTATGAACAAATCAGGTCTGATAAAAAGCCTGGCTGTTATATTTCTTTTATTTCTCTGCTGCCAACCACTGCTTGCCTCTGAGGATTTTGAACACATTCTCAGTTTGAAAGAAGCTGTCTCGCTTGCCGCCGAGAGAAACAATCACATCAAGGCTCTTAAAAAGGCTATCGATGTGGCTGCCGGCACCAAAGCACAAGCAGCAAGGCTTCCCAACCCGGAACTGGCTATCGGTTTCGACGAATTTGGCGGCAGTGGACAATTTGCAGGCACAGCTGTAATTAAATCTTCGGTTGGTCTGGCGCAAACCATTGTTACCGCAGGCAAAACCAGAAATAAAAGACGACTTGCAGAATCAGACCTGCAGATTGCCAGACTCGATGCAGGGCTGGGCTTACTAGAACTGCAGATGAATACTGCCAGGTTTTTTATTCATGTATATTTTATGCAGAAGCTCGTCGAGCTTGCAAGCCAGAGTGCTGATCTGACAAGACTGGCCACTGAAAGCATCAGTCGGAGCGTTGCCGCCGGCGAAAAACCGGCAATAGATGAAACCAGTGCCATGGTCGAACTTTCGACAGCAGAAGCTCATTTACGCCAGCAACTTAGAGAACTTGAAATTGCCAGAACCGATCTTGCCGCCACCTGGAACTGCAGCCATGCCGAATTCTCTGCCGTGACTCTAAATGTAGACCAGATAGACATTACCCCATATCTCGATTCTGCCGTTGCCTCAGAAAGTTTACAACTGTATCCAGGCCTGGCGATTGCGGAAGAACAGGTAACAAGAGAAAGCAGAGCTCTCAAACTGTCGAAATCTGAAGCTTCGCCAGATATGACAATGGCCGCCAGGGTCAGTAGATTTAGAGAAACCGGTGAACAGGCGTGCGAAGTTGAACTGAGCTTTCCTTTGCAGGTATTTGACCGCAACAGCGCTAACATCAGGGCAAACAAAGCTGCCCTCGAAAAGGCACAATTTGAGAAAAAGGCTTTTGAAGTAACATTGAATGCACGCATCACCAGGTTGCACAGCCAGATTGAATCTATTGGCGAAGAACTTGCCAACATCAGAAATGGTCTGATCAGGCTTGCCGAAAGGGCAGAGCTTGAAACGCAGAAAGCCTATGAAGCCGGAGAAAGGGATTTTCATGAATTGCTTGATGCCAAAAGAGCTTTGATAGATGCCAATAAGACCGAATTAACGCTGAAGTGTGACCTTCTTCAGCACATCTGCGAACTCGCATTTTTAACGGGCAGCCAGGAAAACCTTTTCCATAGCCTGTCAACACTTTCAAAGGAAGCAACCATTGAATAAAAAAACTTTTTTCTTTCAGGCTTGCGTCTTAGTTGCGCTGACCTTCTTCATTTTCAGCAATTCGGTGGCCCAGGATGACCATAAAAGTCATGAAGGTCATGATCATGCCGTGCACGAGCATAAGCCTGGCGAAACCTGCAGTGCCGAAAGCAGTCTCAGCGAAATAGTTCTTAGCCCGGAGCAGATAAAGAATTCTGGAATCAAAACCGGCATTGCCGGAAGCGGCAATCTGGCCCGTGAAATCTCGCTGACCGGCGAAATCGTTGTCAACAGTGAGCGCCTCGTGCATCATGTGGCAAGAACCAGCGGAATTGCCGACAAAATCAATGTTTTCACCGGTGATTTTGTGCGTAAGAATGATGTTCTGGCAATTCTTGACAGCGCTGAACTCGGTCAAGCCAAGTCTGAATATTACGAGCTTTTCAACCAGACCGGTATTTCTTTGTTCGATCTGCAGCGGGCACAAACAATTTCACAAAGTGCCGGCAAACTTCTGGTAGAACTTAATAAAAAGCCTCAACAGCTCGAAATTCTGCAACAGCAGAATTTCGGAGACCTTGGCGAATACCGATCCCGCCTGATCAGCGCCTACGCCGAATATTTGACCAGCAAAAAATCATTTGAACGCAAACAGAAGCTTTTCAAAGATAAAATTATCAGCGAGAATGATTTCCTTAATTCTCAGAACGCCTTTGACAAGGCGCAGGCCGCATTTTATTCAGATATGGACAGCACCAGATTTGAAGTTTCTCAGCGCCTTTACGATGCAGAACAAAAGCAGCGAATCAATGAGTTCAGGCTGCGAACGGCCGAGCGCAAACTGCTTATTCTTGGAATGACAGCGGCAGAAATTGAAGAACTTAAGAAGCATGGTGCAAAAATTCAGCAGGAATGCACCGATTCAACCTGCAAAGATTGTTCTTTCAGCACCGGGCGGCATTTTCATCCTGGCGACGAAGATCAGTTTTCAAAGATCTCAATTAAGGCCGGCCGCACCGGCACAGTGATTGCACGTAACATTGAAACTGGAGAAGAGGTTGAGGGCAACCGGATAATTTTTTCACTGGCCGATTTAAGCAGTCTATGGGTAGTTTTACAGGCTCCAGCGAAAGATATCAGCCTGATAAAAAATGGCATGGAAACGGAAATTACCTCAGCTGAAGGGGAAAAGACAATCGGCAGAGTCATTATGGTTGGCCCGACAATTAATGAGCAGACGCGAACGGCGGCCGTAAGGGTTTCTCTGAGCAATGACAGCGGGCGCTGGCGACCAGGTGGCTTTGCCAACGGCACAATAAAGATCGCCGCCGACAATCTTCCTGTTGTGGTGCGAAGAGAAGCGGTTCAAAATATAAATGGCGACAACGTTGTTTTTGTCAGCACTGCCAGGGGCTTCAAACCGGTTGATGTTAAAACAGGCCGTGAAGACAGCGACAATATTGAGATTCTTGCCGGGCTCAAAGCCGGCATGAATTATGTTTCTGCAGGTGCATTCACACTCAAGGCCATCATGGTAACCAGTGGTATGGACCCGCACGCCGGGCACGGCCATTGACAGGTAAAATATAATCACATGCAGAGACTTATTGAAAAAGCGCTGAGAAACCCCGGCCTGCTACTCATTTTTGTTCTACTGACAATTTTTTACGGCATCTACGAATACCGCAACATGCCCGTCGACGCATTTCCAGATATTTCTCCGGTAATGGTGCCGGTTTTCTGTGAAAGCCATGGCCTTGCCCCCGAAGAAATGGAGCGCCTGATTACCTGGCCAATTGAATCAGCCATGAATGGGCTGCCAGGTGTTAACCTCGTCAAGTCGACTTCGGCATTCGGCCTTTCGGTTATCTACGTTTATTTCGACGACGATACTGATATTTATTTTGCCCGGCAACTGGTTGCAGAGCGGCTGAATACCGCCAGAGCCGACCTTCCAGGTCTCGAAAGCCCGCCGACCCTCGGGCCCATTTCAACGGGTCTTGGGCAAATTTTTATTTACTACCTCAGCGCTGACCCTGAAAAAGTCGATACCGGCGGCAAAGAGCTGAACACCTGGCTGCGCGAACTAAACGACTGGGTTATCAAATACCAGCTTCAAACGGTTAAAGGGGTTACCGACGTGTTGTCGATGGGTGGTCATGCCCTGCAGTATCAGATCAGACTGAACCCACAGCTGCTGGCAAAATATCACCTCACCATCGAAGAGGTTATTGCTGCGGTTAAGAGCAATAACCGCAACGCCGGTGGTCAGTTTTTGACCACCGAAGCCGAAGAGCTTCTGGTGCGTGGAATCGGTTTATTGCAGTCTCTTGATGAAATTCGCAGCGTCCCGGTTAAGGTTTTCAATGGAACTCCTGTGCTGATAAGGGATATTGCCGAGGTAGAATTCGGCAATGAGGTTCGCCGTGGCGTGGTAATGCACAATGGCGGCAAAGAAGTTGTTTCAGGCATTGTGCTGAAGCTTTACGGCGAAAACACTTCGCAGGTTATCGGCCGCCTGCATGAAAAAATTGCCCAGGTTCGCCAGACGCTTCCCGAAGGAGTTGATCTCAAGCCCTACTACGACCAGGCCAGTCTTGTAAACAGCGCTACTCACACTGTCATTTCGGCACTTCTTCAGGGGGCTGTTCTTGTCCTGATCATTCTGCTGATCTTCATGGGAAACATGCGCACCGCTTTTATTGTCGTGCTTTCTCTGCCTTTGTGCGCATTAATTGCCATAATCATAATGACCAGAGCGGGGATTTCTGCAAACCTCATGTCGCTTGGCGGTATTGCGGTTGCAATCGGCATGCTCTGCGACGGCTCGATTGTAATGATGGAATCGATTCTTACCAGTTTAAAACGCAACAGCAGCAACAGTCATGAAGGCAGGTTTTCGGCAATTTATAGAGCTGCCGACGAAGTAGCCCGACCGATTCTGTTCAGCGGCATAATTGTAATTATCGTCTTTCTGCCACTTTTAACCTTACAGGGCGTTGAAGGCAAAATGTTTTCTCCAATGGCCTTTTCAATCTCGGCAGCGATGATTGGTTCGCTGCTCGTGGCTCTATTTTGTGTTCCCGCCCTGTCGCTCGTTTTGCTGAAAAAACATGACAGTGATGAAACTATCGCCATGACGAAGCTCCAGAATCTATATCGCCCGGCAAGGCAATGGGCGGTCAAAAATTCGCGCAAGGTAATTCTGGCGGCAATTTTCTGCTTTATCGCGGCCCTGGGGGCTCTCAGCCAAGCAGGCAGTGAATTCATGCCGGTGCTTGAAGAAGGTTCGATATTCATAAGTGTAGCAATGGCTCCATCAATTTCGCTCAAGCACGCCACCGTTATCGTTGGCGAACTTGAGAAAAAGGTGCTTGAATTCAGTGAAGTTCGCGAAGTTATTTCGCGCATTGGTCGCCCCGAAGCCGGGAGTCACCCACATCCTGTTAATTACGGAGAAATCCAGATCGAGCTGCACCCGGGCGAAAAATGGAAAAGCGGCAGGAATAAAGCCGCATTGATTGAAGCTTTGAATAAAAGCCTCTCAACCACTCCTGGAGTTCACCTCAATTTCACCCAGCCCATTCAGAATGCCTTTGATGAGCTGGTATCAGGGGTTAAAAGCCAGCTGGCCATAAAAGTTTTCGGGCCCGATCTCAAGGTACTTCAGAAACTTGCTGAGCATGTTAACGAAGCCATTGAAAAGATACCTGGCCTTACAGATCTTGCAGTTGAGCAAAGTTTTGGGCAACCCCAGATACAGATTACCGCCGATCGTGAAAAATGCGCCCGCAATGGCATCAGCGTCAATCAGATACTTGAAATGGTTGAAATAGCCATTGGTGGCGAAGTTATCGACAATATATATCTTAACAACCGACGATTCGGAATTCACCTGCGTTACGACGAAAAATACCGCAGTGACACCCGGGCCATTGAGAATCTTCTGGTCAGCACCCCTGGAAATGGCCTGATTCCGCTGGGTCAGGTAGCAAAGATTTCGTCAGTTATCGGCCCGATGCAGATCAACCGCGAAAATAATCAACGGCGGTGGACAGTTCAGGGCAACATCAGAGGTCGTGATCTTGGCAGTGTTGTAGCAGATATACAGCAGATTATCGGCGAAAAAATTCAGCTGCCGGTGGGCTATAGCATTGAATATGGCGGACAATTTGAAAATCAGCAGCGGGCAATGTTGAGACTTTCAATCATCGTGCCGGCAGCTGTTGCTGCAGTATTTTTAATGCTCTGGTTAAGCTTTGCCAGCGTTAAAAACGCTCTGATCATTTTTACGATGGTGCCTCTTTCGATTATTGGCGGCATCGCCGGTCTGCTGATTATGGGCCAGTATCTTTCTGTGCCGGCATCGGTGGGATTTATTGCGCTGTTTGGCATGGCTATGCTTGATGGCATGGTAATGGTTTCCTGCTTTAACGATCTCAGACGGGCTGGGCGCGATATAGATCAGACAATTCACGAGGGCTGCGAAGACCGTCTGGCAGCTGTTGTGATGACAACACTTACAACGCTGCTTGGTCTCATACCTCTTCTTCTTGCGACCGGAGCAGGCTCTGAAGTTCAGCGACCGCTGGCAAGTGTTGTGGTTTTTGGGTTATTATCATCGACGACCTTGACACTTTTTGTAATTCCAGCCGTATATTATCAGGTTGAAATCTGGCTGGAAAACCGCAGGGAGAAGATTGACAATGCCTAAGTCACCGAAGGGCGGACTGGTTTATTCAAGCGAATGGGGCCGTATGTGCCCAATCTGCGAGCAACAGATCGACCAGTGCCGCTGCAAAAAGAATAACATCACTGGCAAGTCTACCCCCGCCGATGGTTTTGTAAGAGTTGGCAGGGAAACAAAAGGGCGAAAAGGCAGTGGTGTAACCTTGATTACCGGGCTGCCAGGCAACGAGGACGAGCTTAAAAAGCTGGCAACCGACCTCAGAAAGAAATGTGGAGCCGGCGGAACTCTTAGAGACAGAGTCATTGAAATTCAGGGAGACCATCGCGACCGTCTCATAGAAGAACTTCAAAAAATGGGTTACAAGGTTAAACGCAGCGGTGGCTGATTATCACAAAGCAACAGTCTGCTATGCCTCTGAGATGGCCTCTTTCTGTGATGCCAGCATCGATGGAGTGACCTGTGGGTGATGATAGCGACGGCGGCCCTGAGTCCACCAGCAGAACTGGATTGCTTCGACCGGGCAATACTGCAGACAGGCCATACACTGCTGGCAGTGCTGCTGCCAGACAGGTCGACCTTTCTCATTAAGTCTGATATTGGCAACCAGGCAAACTTTTTCGCAGAGCCCGCAACCTGTACATGAACGTAACGCCCTGAAATGCCGGTCAGATTTTCCAACCCAGCCGGCAAAACCCAGCCAGATAAACTTAACCAGCCATGAAAAAGGAGCCGGGGTGGTTTCAAGACGGCAGGTCTGCCTGCCGGCGATCAACCCTGATAAAAGCTCAATACGCTCATTAGCGGCATTTAGAATGGTCTCGTGAACTTTATCCGAAAAAGCACCATAGAGAGGTGTGTAATTGCCAGGCATAAGAAGTTTCCAGCCGGCAGCAAGCTGCATCGAACATTTTGCCTGGAGCTCCGTTGCCAAAATGCCGATTGCCGCACCGGCATCGCCTCCGCAGGTGGCAATTGCACAAATATATGGCTTGCCTGTAAATCTAAGGCGGGCAAGTGAATTTTTTACGATTACCGGTATGCCGGCGGCATAAACAGGAAATACGAACACCACAATATCGCTGTCAACGATAAATTGACGATCATCAGGCAGACTGGCAAGGGCAATCAGCCTGGCAGAATCAAGTTTTTCAGCAAGCTGGCGGGCAGCAACCAGCGAATTTCCAGTTCCGGAAAAGTAAAAAACAGTTGTGCGCATTGTCATTGCCTCCGTTAATAAATCCTGGCCTCGTTGCTTCTGATATTCTTACCACCCCACAAGATTATAGCCCGTTTTTTCAACTCAGACAAACTCATGCAGCAAGCGATTTGTCGCATCTAGTGGTCGGTCAAAGTCGAAAATACAAAATCAACGGCCTCGATGTCATCCCCGTGCAAACGGGGATCTAATCTGTTAGAGATAAGATTCCCGCTTCTGCGGGAATGACGGTATAACTAAAGATTCAAGTCTGACAAAGCACTAGAGTTCAATTTGCCTGGTGTCGAACCAGTGAAACTGGCAGAAATAAAAAAACCCGCATGAGTTGCGGGCTTATTATACTTCTTAAACATCATTCGAGCAAAAAAAAAATGGAGCATGGCTCTATTTAACTACTCGCTGCAACCCACACCAACAAAGAATTATAAAAAATATTATTCACCTGTTACCCCAGAAAGTTACCCCAGAAAAAAATTTTTGCTATTTTTTTTATCGCCCGATCTCTCTTCAATTTTATCATACCATCGGCAAGAATTATACCGGCCGCCACCTATTCAACCTGAAAGCCGATCAGCTTTGCAGTCAAGACAATGCCGGTGCCTATTATGCGCCGGCTGTTGTCTGGTTGAAGAGCCGCTCGGCAGCGTGGCAAAAAGCTACCAGGGAAAAATCAACGGGGGTAACGAATATTGACCGGCTTGGTGCGCGCCTCAACCACTTGGCAAAAACGGAATTATTCCGAATTTCATTCAGGTTGTAAGTCATTTCAAATCGGCAACCGTTGCCGCTCGTTTCAAATCCACAAATTTTGTGGATTTCAACCCCTGGCAAGTCTAAAGCCGACATTTTGCCGGATTTGCCGCCAATCTACCCCGAAACGGTTCAGGGTAAAAGCGTCAAATTGACGAATTTGTAAGGGGTAACCAGCTCTCTTTCTTAATTCCCCCCCTGCCTGCAAAGGCCTGTTAGGGTATAAGATTTAGTGGCGGCCGGTGTGGCTGGCTTCTCACCCGAAAACCTGCACGCTGTTTCGGTTTCCGCTTCAGGCTTCGACAAAGAAAAAACCGCCATATTTCAGGCGGTTCTGTTGTCCTGGTGCTTGTTCACCATTTTTTCTTAAACTTGGCTAGTGGGTTCTCTTTTTCCAGTGCTTTAACACTAACCCCCGATCTGGTCGAAGGGCTCATACCAAACTGAGAAGCAAAAAGGCTGATCTGTTTTGCCGCGGCATTGGCAACGTCAACCAGCGGGTTTTTTATTCTTCGGCCGCGTTCATTCGTCACGGTCAGCCCTTCGGTTTTCAGTTGTTCTTCAGCCAACCACAGTCGCGCGACTGCTGAACAGTATGCGGCAAGCGCCATCTTGTCTACCTGCGAAAGCAACCCCAGACTCTCAAGTATCGGCGCTATTCTCTGCCATTCTTGCAGCGCCTTCTCTGATAAAAACTCTGGGGCCTCTGGCGTGCAGATTTCGGGCTTCGGCTCGTTCTGGTTCGCTCGATCTGGTCGGTATGTTCCCTGTATGATCTTCAGGTTTGTCGGTTTTCTCGGTCTGGCCATAAGTTACCACCTTTCAAGGTAAAA
>JAQUZA010000166.1 GCA_028691595.1 Candidatus Rifleibacteriota bacterium | reverse complement strand
CCGGCATCGTAATCAGTTATCATGGCCACGTTGACGATGCAGATTCCGAGTTCCTGAGCCAGAACGACTTCCGGGTATTGAGTCAAGTTTACGGTGTGCCAGCCCATTTGTGTAAACCACTTGCTCTCAGCCTTGCTTGAAAAGCGAGGGCCATTGATAACCACGACGGTGCCTGCGGTGTGAACCCTCGCACCCTCAGCTTTGAGTGCTGCAATTGCCAGGTCGCGCAATTCAGGGCAATAAGGCTCGGCAGCCGAAATGTGCATGACATCGGGGCCATCGGCAAAAGTATCGATGCGGCCCTTAGTGCGGTCGACAAACTGATCACTCACCACAAAGTCCCCTGGTTTGATATCTGCCTGAAGTGAGCCAACCGCGCAAGGTGAAATGATTCGTGAAACACCCAACTCTTTCATAGCCCAGAGATTGGCGCGATAGTTGATCTTGTGCGGCGGAATGGTGTGCTGTCTGCCATGTCTTGGCAGAAAAGCCACCTTTTTATCACCAATTGTGCAAATATCAATCAAGTCGCTGGGTGGCCCGTAGGGTGTGCTGATTTTTGCCTTTTCAATTTTATCGGCAGCGATTTCATACATGCCGCTGCCGCTGAAAATACCAAAATCGGCCCGGTATTTATTTCGCATATTTTGTCTCCCTCTCCAGATTTAGATGCATTAATGCTAACACACAATGAATGACCCGAAAACCCGCAACAGATTCACCCGCAACAAAACAGCCTTTCCGTATGGAAAGGCTGTTTTGTTAAAGCTCTAAGTGAGAAAAGTTACGCGATCTGACTTTCGACCTTGAAAATGATCTGGTAGGGTTCTTTCTTGTCAACACAGCGTTCGTGAATGATAACTTTGCTGATATTGTTGTCTGAAGGAATGTCATACATCAGATCGAGCATCAGATCTTCAATGATGCGCCGCAGGCCACGGGCACCGGTATTCTGCTGAATGGCGTTGCGGGCGATTGCCTGCAGAGCTTTGGGGGTAATTTCAAGATCAACCCCTTCCATGCGCAGAAGACGGGCATATTGCTTGATCAGGGCATCTTTAGGCTCGGTAAGAATTTTTACCAGGTCTTCGACACCAAGATTATTGAAGGTAGCCATAACCGGCACACGACCGATGAATTCAGGGATCATGCCGAACCTCAGAAGATCTTCGGGCATGATGTCTCTTAAAAGTTCGCCCACCCGGCGCTCGCTTTTAAGAACCGGCGTTGAGCCGAAACCCATAGTTTTCTTGGTCGATCTGGCTTCGATGAGTTTTTCAACCCCTTCAAAAGCACCACCGAGCAAAAAGAGAATGTTCTTGGTGTTGAGCTGAATGTATTCCTGATGCGGGTGCTTGCGGCCACCCTGGGGCGGCACATGCGCAACCTTGCCTTCGAGCAGCTTAAGCAGTGCCTGCTGCACCCCCTCACCCGAAACATCTCTGGTGATCGAAACATTTTCGCTTTTTCGAGCGATCTTGTCGATTTCATCGATGTAAACGATTCCGCGCTCGGCTCTCTGCACGTCATAATCAGCAGCACGCAGCAGGTTGAGCAGAATGCTCTCGACATCTTCACCAACGTAACCGGCTTCGGTAAGCGTGGTAGCATCGGCGATACAGAATGGAACATTCAACAACTTGGCGAGCGTCTGGGCAATATGAGTCTTGCCAGAACCAGTGGGCCCGATGAGAAGAACATTTGACTTCTGAACTTCAACATCGTCACGACGCGATTCCTCAAGGGTGATTCTTTTGTAGTGGTTATAAACCGCAACTGAAAGAATCTTTTTCGCCTGTTCCTGGCCAACTACATACTGGTCAAGAATCTTGGCGATTTCCTTGGGCTTAAGTGCATTCTGCATTACCAGTGGGCCTTCGTCATCGAGTTCTTCGAGAATAATCTCGTTACACAGGCCGATGCACTCGTCGCAAATGTAGACCTCAGGCCCGGCAATTAACTTGCGAACCTGATCCTGACTCTTTCCGCAGAAAGAACAACGGAATTGAGGGGTCTTAGAAAGCATGCTTACTCCTCGTTGGGTTTTGCTGCAACAACTTTACGCTGAACTACTTCGTCGATAAGTCCATATTCTTTAGCTTCTTTCGAAGACATGAAGAAGTCGCGATCAGTATCTCTCTTGATTCGCTTGAGAGGCTGACCAGTGTGATTCGCCAGAATATCATTGAGCATATCTTTCATTCTCAGGATTTCCTGGGCCTGAATTTCGATATCGCTTGCCTGACCCTGGGCACCCCCGAGAGGCTGGTGAATCATGATACGTGAATTGGGAAGGGCGTAACGCTTGCCTTTGGCACCAGCCGCCAGCAGCAGTGCACCCATGCTCGCTGCCTGCCCCATGCAGATCGTGCTTACATCAGGTTTGATGTATTGCATGGTATCGTAGATAGCCATGCCTGCCGTTACTACACCGCCCGGGCTGTTGATATAAATCGAAATATCCTTTTCGGGATCTTCGGATTCGAGGAAAAGAAGCTGAGCGACAACCAGGTCAGCCATTCCGTCATCGATTCCGCCACCCAGAAAAATAATTCTGTCTTTAAGAAGGCGTGAATAGATGTCAAACGCGCGTTCTCCACGGCTGCTTTGTTCAATTACTATTGGAACGAGAGTCACGCTTCAGTTTCCTCCTTGTTAAAATCAGCTTCATTAACCATATCGTAATTAATCTGATTATTTTTTAGCATAAAGTCACGAATTTTTTGACTTCTCAATGAAAATCGGACATTTTCTTCGCCATCATTCTCTGCAAGTGTGCTCAGTAGCTTCTCTACGGGCATATTATATTCTTTTGCCCTTTTTTCAATTTCTTCACGATAGTCGGCATCAGAAACATCAATATTTTCTTTATTGCCGATCGCATCGATAAGCAACATGGTTTTGGTCTGACGAACGGCTCTTTCGCGGAAAGTTTCGCGGAATTCGTTCACATCCTTGCCGGAATTGCGCAGGTAATCCTGGATAGTGGTACCAAACTGGCGCCAACGCTTGTCAAGCCCCTGAATAAAGAAGTCGATGGTGCTTTGAACCATAGATTCGGGAACATCGAACTGATAATCTTTGATGATCTGGGTCAGGATTTCTTCGAAAGCGCGTTCTTCAGCATCATAGCTGGAACGTTCTTCGAGATCTTCTTTAACCTTGGCTTCGAGAGCAGCAAGGCTTTCGAAATCACCAACGCTTTTGGCAAATTCATCGTTAAGCTCGGGCAGAG
Organism: Candidatus Rifleibacteriota bacterium; assembly: GCA_028691595.1. Taxonomy (GTDB): domain Bacteria; phylum Muiribacteriota; class Ozemobacteria; order Ozemobacterales; family Ozemobacteraceae; genus Rifleibacterium. The sequence goes on along the minus strand of JAQUZA010000166.1, from coordinate 3,686 downwards.
TCGGGCGTGAAATGCGATTAAGCGTTACTTTGTAATCAAGAGTCTTGCCAAAATACTTCGAGTTGGCTTCACTTTCGCCTTCGACTTTGTGCTCCCAGGTGCGTGTTTCGCCGACCTTCATGCCGAGGCATGGAGCAAAAAGCTTATCGCCTTCCATTAGTTTATGAGCGGCCTTTTCATCTGAAAGTTCTTCATCGATCTGACCCTCGTGGGAAATTTCGACTTTGGCAGAAAAATAGTCATCAACGCTCAGAACGCCATCTTCAACAGTTTCGGTCTTGCTCTGTTGCTCACGAACCTGAGTAAGAACCTTTTTTACGCTTTCGTCATCGACGATTTCACGCTGAACCTGAGCGGTATAACCCTTATAGTTAAAGTCACCGAGCTTGGGTCGGACTTCAAAAACAGCCTTGAAAGTGAATGGCTCGTTTTCCTGAAGATTTGACTCTTCAAGCTCAAAACGGCTGACCGGGTGCAATCTGGTTTCTTTAATAGCCTGTGGATAGACTTCCTGGACGAGTTCTTCTTCGATCTGTTCGCGAACTGCTTCAGGGCCAATAAATTTGACCAGGACGGCCTTTGGAATCTTGCCCTGTCTGAAACCCGGGATCTTTACAGATCGGGCGGCGCGATTATAAAAGCTTGCATAAGCGGCATTAACTTTTTCTTTTTCGACCTCAACGGTCAATGCGACTTTGTTGGCTTCCAGTTCCTGAACTTGTGTTTTTAACATGTGCAATAACTCCTTGTGGAGAGAATTTCAAAAGCCGGACGGCCTGAAACCAGCATATACGGCAGATTGCAACACAAAGAAGAATCAGCCGGCAAAGGGCACAGGACGAATGCATAATTATAAAGCAGCTGGCTCCAAAAGTAAAGAAGCCAACCCGGGTTTATTCATGTGCAAAAAAAACAGAGCCGGGTCAAAAATGACCGGCTCTGTAGAATTCGGAGCGGGAGACGGGACTTGAACCCGTTCGAAGTCTGCTGTCTATCCTATAAAACGAGGTTTAAAGCGGTTTTCTATTCCGCATGATACCGCAAAATTCCAGAATTGTCTAAAAAATGCGTGGGGGTGCGTGGGGGTGCGTTAATCTTTTGAAGACAACAAATCTAACCTTTTAGGTGTTCCTCAATAGACGTTTTTGCTCTTGCTCTCCAGAAAAAACTTTACAATCGTTCGGGGAATATGTGGATTCTATATCATTAAAACGATTAAACACTCTTTCTTCCTCTTTATTCATTTTTGACACTGTTCCTTTCGCCTATAAAAAATGGGTTGGTTATTTTTCGAGGGAGCTGAAATTTTTCAAAGGACCAACCAGGCGATCATGAATAATTTTTGCTCTCGCAAAAAGCTGTTTCAGGTCGGCACCTGTTTCATTGTCATAATCACAAATGCCGCGAATATCTCTCAATTGCTTGTAAAGCTCTGCCTTGTCTTTATGCTTGCATTTTAGAAGATGCGCTTTTAAAGAGCCATGAGTATTGTTTTCAGTTGATTCGTAACTGAGAGACTTAATTGCCCAGTTTTCCAGGCAATGAAAAGCGTGATAAAACAGTCGACTGACAGCATTTCTTATTTTCGTTTCTTCGTCTACTATCTGGCCGTCGACATTTAGAATAAATTCGGCAAAGTTTTTGTATTTTTCCCAGTCGTAGGCCATTTAAAGCGCCTGTGAAATATGAATCCAGCCATTGCTCCCATCAAGGAAGTCGAACTCCGAATTATCATAAAATGACAAAACTTTATCAAGAATAACCTCAGAAAATTTATCGGCAAAAATCTCAATCGCAAGACTTTTGTCGGTTGGGTCTTCTCTATCATACGAAACTTTAATTTGAAAATCTTCCGCTTCTGGAATGACATCTCTTAGCTTTTTGCAAATAGCAATTATATTGCTGGCAACATCAGGAAATTCAAAAAGATAGAAGCCAACCTCATCTTGGTTAGCAACCTTGAAACCCATTTCTTGTGCACTATTCAAAGTCTTTTTAATTTCCATAAGAAGATTTTTCCTGAAATTTTGTTCGGTTTCACCTCTTCTCATAATTTTACCAGAAATAAAAGGTGTATTCAGCTCCAAATATTGAAAAACATTTAGCGAATCTTGTGTGGGGAATTGTTTTTTTTCTTCAAAACATGGATATCCGTCAACCATGTGTAATCTGCCTAAGCCGGGGAATTCGTTTATTGTCGGTATATAATTTTTCAGCGCCATAAATACTAATCCTCAAAAATTATGTATTTTTCTTTGCCCTTTTCGGAAAGAAATTCAAGAAAAAGCTTTGTAGAAGTCGAATGCAAGTATGGTAACAAAGCAATAGCCTGATCGTAAGAAATCGGTTGCTGTATAAAAACGTCATTATCCCAAATTAATTCTATTTCACGACCATTAAAAGCGGGCCCAAATCTCGATCGAACAAGTGCCCCGCCTGGTGCCGTATGTAGAAATTCCGTCGATAAAAAACCGATTTGTTTTTTGTCAAAATGCATTTCAAGCGTGAAGTAATCGAAAATTTTTGGAACATCATCGCTGGCAAGTCGTATTTTATTAACATATCTCAAACTAGCTCTGGTTATTTGGGGCAACCAATAGGCTTTTTGAAAAAGATTAAAAATTATTTCCACATTTTCGCGATATTTATCAAAGTTTTTATATGATCTACATTCGACAAAAGTTTTCGTAAGTCCTGGGTTGAAGCCGATTCCGCTGTCCGGTGAATAAAAATGAACATTGTCTTCAAGCATATCAGGGCCGCGATAATATGAAATTATCGGCATTACATGGCGAAACTCTTCTATAAACTCGTGTTTTTGAACAAAGGCTTTAAAATTTGGTTCGTGTGCCACTTCGAAAACCACATTTTCCAGCAGTTTTTCTTTAACTTTATAAGCTGGTGAGTCATAGACAAAGCTTGCCAAATCTATTTCTTTGCCGTTTATAACAATAGTTTTATTGTTCATTTCTCTTTCCCGTTGTTCAATCTCAATTTTGTTAGTTTCGGACTGCACTCGTTGATAGTTCGCTTTAATAAACCGGAGTTTCATTCCGGCGTAATTTTAAACACCGATAGCTCAACTTTCTTTGCCGAAGAGTTCCTTGTCACATAAGATTTGAATGCTGATTTTTGACCGGATCGAAGTATTTTTCTGCCGGCTGGGTAGAATCTATCTACGTCAACAACTTCACCGCTTGAATTCCTTGCGACCGCTTCAAGTTCGATCATGCAAGGATAATCCAGGGTGTTTTCAATTTCGCCCACTACATAGGCAAAACCATGATCGTCAAGAAACTTAAAATGCTTAATGATGCGCTTTTCATTTTGTGCGAGAGTCGAAGCTATACTCTTGTTTGTTTTAGATACTACCGAGAATTTAGAATCTGATTTTTCTGCATCTGACAACGCATAGACCAACTCATCAACCGACAGTTCGCCACTTTCAGCAGTAGAAGCAAATAAAATCTGTTCAAAAAGAATGGATTTGCCGGGAGGGATTTCATCACCATTAGCCGCATAAAAGGTTTCTGACTTCCTCACCCCATCTTGTGTTGTGAAATCGCATTTTACCTTTACCATTACAGGTTTGTTGGTGTTGTTTTTAACCAGGCCTTTGGCTTTGGGGCGGGCATCGATCATGCCAACCTGACCACCAATAATTTGAACATCACCCGCAAAGGCAC
>JAQUZA010000165.1 GCA_028691595.1 Candidatus Rifleibacteriota bacterium | reverse complement strand
AAATCGATCGCCTCAACGCTATTGACCGAAAATTGCGCGAGCTCGAAAGTGAACTCGAAGAACTTTGCCGGACCAATCGCCGCGGCCCGTGGCCTGGTCTAGTAGACAGGAGCAAGTGAAATGCTTAAGCATTCAATGTTCTCGAACTTTTATCTTGGAAAAAAGATTAACTCAGAAGCTTCCTGTATGCAGGCAAAGTGCCATGGCTCACTGGCATTGTCACCCCAGGACCACAACGAAAAACGGGTGATATTCAGCCGTGGTGCTTCACGCACCTGGTGGGAAAGTGCCTGGCAGGCTCGACGCTAATCGCCTGTCCCATAGTGGTCTGACCCGAAGCATTTTTTGCAGACCTCTGCAAAAAAACTTGAATCTCTGATTCCCTTTCAGCGGCTGTTGTACATCAACAGCCGCTGTGTTATATTACAGGCTCCGATACAATCGTTAACTACTTGACGAGGGGTCTGTAACAGATATGCACCTTGGAATCGATGCCTCAAATATTATCAGCGGCGGTGGTCTGACTCACCTGGCCGAGCTGTTGAAGGTCGCAGACCCATTCAAACACGGTTTTACAAAAGTTACCCTCTGGTCAAATTCGCGAACACTTGAACAGATAGTCGATCGCCCGTGGTTGAATAAAATCGCTGAACCCTTGCTCGAAAAGGCGTTTCCATTACGTTTTTTCTGGCAGAAGCACAGGCTCGATAAATCTCTCAAACACGAAAAATGTGATGTGCTTTTTGTTCCAGGCGGCATATATTCAGGCAGTTTTCGGCCATTTGTAACCATGAGCCAGAACATTCTGCCATTTGAACGCCGTGAGGTTCTTAGATATGGTTTCTCCTGGCAATACCTTCGTAACAGACTGCTGCGCCGCTCACAAAGCCGCACATTCTGCCAGGCTGACGGGGTTATTTTTCTTACCGAATACGCCAAAAGCAGCGTTTTAAGCTTTCTCAACAAAATACCGAGGGCTTGTGCCGTTATTCCTCATGGGCTGGATGCCGATGTTTTCTGTGCCCCAAGACCTCAGTTGCCTGCCACGGCTTTTTCTGAAGCTCACCCTTTTCGTATTCTTTATGTCTCTCTTGTAGATCTTTACAAGCACCAGTGGCACGTTGTGGAAGCAGTTGCGAAACTGTGTAAGGCCGGTTTGCCTGTCACGCTTGACCTGGTTGGGCCTGCGTTTAAACCGGCTCTTGCGAAGATGCTCGCGGCGGTTTCTCTGGCTGATCCGGCCGGAAAATTCATAAAATACCATGGGCCGGTTCCATTCGAACGTTTGAGAGAGTATTATCAGAATTCAGAATTGTTCGTTTTTGCTTCTGGTTGCGAGACTATCTCAAATATTCTGCTTGAATCAATGGCCTCAGGCCTGCCGGTCGCTTCGTCAGATTACGGGGCAATGACCGAGATTCTCGGAGAAGCCGGCCTGTTTTTCGACCCTGAAAAGCCAGACATGATAGCCGAAACAATCAGTAAATATTATTACTCGCCCGAACTGCGGGCCGAAAAGGCTCAACTTGCTTTTGCCAGGGCTGCCCGTTTCTCATGGGAACGGTGTGCCGAAGAGACAATGAGTTTTTTGGAAGGTTTTAGAGGTAAGTAAATGAAAGTTCTTCTAATCAGTCACCCAGACAAGATCCATCAGAAAGCCGATTTCCCGCCGGTTGGCATCGCTTATCTCGGTGGAGCAGCCAGATCGATCGGCTTTGAACCAATGCTGATCGATGGCGGCATGACACCAGTTCCAGAAATTCTTGAACGTATTCGCAACCATCAGCCCGACCTGATCGGGGTCACCTGCTGGACTATAAACCGCGAGACAGTCTGGGATCTCTGCGCCAGGCTCAAAGACGTGGCACCAGCAGCTTTTCTTGTGCTCGGCGGGTCGCATTCATCGCTTTTTCCGGCCCATGTGTTTGCAAAGACGCACGCATCAGCAGTGGTTATCGGTGAAGGCGAAGAAACTTTCAAAGAATTACTGCTGACCCTCCAAAATAAAGGCGATCTGAGCAAGGTGAACGGCCTTGCTCTTAAAAAAGCCGACGGAACGGTTTATCTGACTGAAAAAAGACAGAGAATTGCCGATCTCGATACGGTGCCAATGCCTTACTATAAAGGGTTCAAAGATTTTGATTTTAACGAATACCTTGGTTTTCCGGTTCTGCCAAGGCCGGTTGCCCCAATTATTTCATCGCGTGGTTGTGTTTTTGACTGCAGTTATTGCAGTTCGGTCAGTTTCTGGGGAAACTCCTGGCGCGGTCGTTCTGCCGAAAATATTCTCGACGAGATCGAGTGGCTGCTCAAAGAGATGGGTGCCCGTTCAATTTACTTCTTCGACGACAATTTTCCCGTAAGAAAAGAGCGGGTTATTGAAGTCTGTGACGGCATTAAAAAGCGGAATCTTAATTTTTTATGGGCCTGTTGCAGCCATGTAAAGCTGGTTAATCGCGAACTTCTTCAGAAAATGCGCGATTGCGGCTGTATCAGTATTGACTTCGGGGTTGAGAGCGGCAGTAACAAGATTCTTAAAAATATTAACAAAAAACAGACCCGTGAAGATATAGAAGCGGCTTTCAGCGCGGCACATGCTGTCGGTATCAGCCCAAGAGCCTATCTGATGGTGGGTAATAAGGGTGAAACCGCTGAAACCATCGATGAAACAATTGATCTCATCGGAAAAATTAAACCCAGATCATCAATAGGGGCTCAGATTCTTCTGCTGCTCCCCGGAACACAGGAATATCGCTCTGCGGTTCAGAACAATTTTGTGACCGATGACTACTGGCTTAAAACCGATACTGTTCCTTACAATCTTCAGGAATATAATCTTAAAGATCTGACAAAATTCAGAATTCGTCTGATGCGCGGCGTTGCCAGAAAAAAGGGCAGCCTGGTTGCAATGATCGGCTTTTATCTCAAGGTCCTGTTCTACCGGTATCCGAAACTGGCTCTGCTGCGTTCTTATGTGCCAGACCTTTTTAAATGATCAGCTGGTTGTCTTTTGCTTTTAAATAAAACGATATGGGCCGCCCAGCAGGAGCTGGGCGGCCCATATCGTTTTCGGCCATAAGCAGGTTATCTGCTCAATCTGGCGATATCTTCAGGCCACAGGGCCAGTGACTGTTCTTTATACTGGGCAACCACATCGGATTTGGTGTGGTCATACTGAGTCAGGTTGAGAACCGCGTTATATTTGGCAAAGCGTTCTTCGCCAACAATGCCTTTGATCAGGGTGACCGGGTTTCCTTTGAAGAAACCTTTTTCGTCTCTGGTCTTAACCAGTTTTGCTGCATCTGTTTCGGCGAAGCCTATCATTCTGAACATGTCGGCAGTAGCGGTGTTCAGGTCGAGTCTGAATTCATAATACTGGTCTTTCTTGCCGAAGGCGGCGGCGAAATATTTCTTAACTTCACCAGCGTCTTTTTTGAGCTGGCTCAGGTTGATTTTGCCGGCAAACCACAACTGTGGCCCGACGTTGGCAAAGATATTGTCAGTTTTCATTGCTTCGGCAAACAAACCTTCGGTGTAAGCCTTATATTGAGTTTTGGCGCTGTCGAAATCGGCCTTGGAAATCTTTTTCTGGGTGTAGGCAACCTTGAACCCGTAGAAGTTCTTATAGCTCTCAGCGGCATTTTCGTGCATGGTCACATAGTGTGAATTTTCGAGAAGAATGCGATACACGACCTTTTTGTCTTCAGGGAAGAGCTTCACGAAGTTCTGAACGAATTCCATGAAATTCATGGGTGAAGTCAGCATTGTCTGCATGCATTTTTCAAAGGGAGCATTGATGGCGCGGCTGGTGAGAATATCATAGAAGTGACCGGCAATAACGCCCTCGGTAGACATAAGTTGCAGGCCATTTTTGATTGCGCCGGTCTTTTTGCCGGTATTGCTGGCCCAGACATAGCGGTCGCGGCGAATCGGGTCCTGGCGGGCATAAAGGAATTCTGAAATATTGTATTTGCTGCGGTCTTTTTCGGCCAGCTTTGGATTTGCCGGGCCATAAACAGCTTCAAATGCTTCTGCCCAGCCTTCTACGTAGGCAAGACCAACATCGGTGATGATCGGAGCGTCATGGCCATTCGATGAGGTTCTCTGAATCTTCTGAAACAGCTTGCCATACATGTCAAACATGATGGCATGAGCATTTTCATGGGCCACAACCAGGTCGAGAGTGTCGTTCTTGAGTGCATCATCGACTGAGAAGATTTTTTTGCCTTCTGATTCGATATCGAGAACACAGATCATTGAAGTTTCGATGCCAAGACGTTTGCCTGTCTTGTTTTCGACCATTTCGGCACCCAGTGGGATCATACAGGGGCCTGGAGATGGCATAAACGCCGGTAGTGGAGACTTTGCCATCACTACGCATGGTGAACCAACTGACTGTGACAGAAAGTTGAGAACACTCTTTTTCTGCTCGGCAGAAAGAGCTTCAGCCTTGTTTATCGCATCTTTGAGGGCCTGAAAGCGGATCTGTCTGGCGGTTCTTCTGAGTTTGAGAGAATCTTTCATTTCCTGGCTGCCTGTCAGATAGGGCAGCACGGTAATTTTGTGGTAGCCCTTTGCGTCAGACGGAGTTACCTGCAAAGCATCGGCAGAAAGACCGAAAACCAGAAAACCGGCATCGTCTATTTTGATCTGCTTAGGGATATTCAGAGTTTTGCCAAGAAAGCCCCCGATGATATTGCCCTTGCCTACAGTTACCGGCTGCATCATGACCATAGCTCCGTCTACGGGGTTCTGGTCGCCGGAAAGGGTTGTAACAGGTGCTCTGCCGAAGGCAGTTCCTGAGAAAAGGGTGCTGGCGGTAAGAAGAACAACAAAGGCATCTTTAAGGCGAAACTTCACGTTCTGGCCCTCCTGCTTTGGATATCAAGCTAATTGTAATGAAGAAACTATAACTCGTCAATGGTACACCGCCGGTTAAACAACAGACTTTTCTTTCTCGACGTTTTTAAGGTTGTAGAGACGTTTTACATTGAGGCTGTCAATTTCGGGGCATTTTTCGCCCTTGATGACATACTTTGCCAGCAACTGACTGACAGCGGGGGCAAGCATCAGCCCATGCCCTGAGAACCCGCTTGCCTGAATGAAATTATCGACCTCATCAACCGGCCCGAGTATTGGTTGAGCATCAGCAGTCATCTCGTAAAGCCCTGCCCATTGCCTGACAATTCGAAGTTTATCAAGCTTCGGAAAAAGACGGGTAAACCTCTGGCTCATTTCATACATGAAGTGCATTGAACTGCCAACATAAGTGCCAACGGGTTCATTCGGGTCGCCCATGCCCATAACCATGCCGCCGCTCATTTCCTGGCGGGCATACAGGCCGACGCTGAAGCTTATTACCATTGGGTCCCAGAGGCGTTCAACCGGCTCGGTTACAAGAATTTCATGGCGGTAGGGATCTACCGGAATATCTACATTCAACATCTGGCCGATACCTTTCGAAAAGCCTCCGGCGCAGTTGAACAATAGCGGGGTCTGGTAGGTGTTGCCGTTCTCGGTCATTACAAAGAATATATTACTCTTTTTCATGATGCCGGTAACGTTTGTCCAGAGTTGAATTTCGACTCCCAGGCGTTTGGCGGCATTTGCATAACCCTGAGTCAGCAGAAAAGGATTGATATGGCCGTCTTTGGGGCACCAGGTGGCTTTGCGTATCAGTTCGGTGTTGAGAAATGGCACTATCTTGCGGGCTTCAGCCGGGTCAACCATATTGACTTCAAGACCAAGGCTTCGTTGCATGGCAACGTTCTTTGCGAACTGTTGTTCTTCTTCTTCGGTGTGGGCGAGAATCAGGTAGCCGCCCTGAAAGAACTCGGTGCGATAGCCAAGCTCTTCTTCAAGGCCTTCGAGACGTTTAACCGAGGCCATAGCAAGGGTAGTGTTGGCCTCTGTGCTCCACTGCTGTCTAAAGCCTCCACCGCATCTACCTGTAGAGCCGCTTGCCAGATATTTTCGCTCAAGCACGCAGATATTTTTCATGCCGGCCCGGGCAAGTTCATAGGCGGTCGAAACACCAAGAATGCCACCGCCGATAATGACCGCATCAAAAGCTTTGTTCATTCTTTTTCTCCATTTTCTGAACTGTGACGCTCGAGCTCAGCGTTGATAAGTTCAAAAGCAACCGGCCGGTTTGGCGGTCTGAAGGTTGGCGGATAAATTTCGGCGGGCGGGGTTTTAAGTTCGCGGCTGATGATCTGAGCCACCAGGCGGCGGCAGGTGCGACCCTGACACGAACCCATTCCGGCCCTCACCAGTCTGCGTATTTCGTCAATGGTGGTTGCGCCCTGCCTGATTGCGGCGATGATTTCGTCTTCGGTTACATCCTGACATCTGCAGATGATTTTCATTTTGGGTTCTCCCTGTCAGACTCTGATTGCACGGATCTCGTTGATCCGGTCAGCGGGAATTTCAATTGTGACAACGGCGGTTCGATCGTAGGCCGGCGTGTTTATCACCCTCACAACCTTTGCCCGGCAGATTGCAGTGCCAGAACGGTCGAGGGCCTCAACTTCGTCTCCCTTTGCCGGAACAGGCAGGAGCTCATAACTCAATGACAGGGTTGCAAGACCCGGAGCATGTTTCATGTTGACAATAAAGATCGCAAGGCCGGGGCATTTGGGCACGCAGGCACCACAGCCGGTGCAGGTGTCGAATACCAACTGCGGTTTATCAGTTATGCCGGCTTTCATTTGAATAGCATTGACGGGGCATGCAGAAACACATGGGTCGCAGGGTAGATCCTGCAGGCATTCGATTATTGCCACCGGCCCCTTTTCGAGTCTGGCCCTGGGAGGCATAACATTCTCAAGTTCTTCGGGTGTAATGATTCCGGTATTTTTCAGCATGCGCCAGCCTCCTTGAGTACGCGTTCGCGTCCCCAGCGAATACGTTCGCCGGTAGAGCCAGATCTGAGGGTGCGCAGCTCTTCGCGGGCCTCGTTAACAATAG
>JAQUZA010000164.1 GCA_028691595.1 Candidatus Rifleibacteriota bacterium | reverse complement strand
CCATTCGCCGAGGGTGATGTCATAACCTGGAAAACCTACGATTATACCGGTGACGGCATTAAAGATCCTGATACTCACATTGGTATAATTATTAAAGAAGGCAATAGCTATAAGGCTATGAATAACTCTTCTTCGTTGCGCACTCCCAGAATTACTGACCCATACGCAATTGGCCCGGTAACCAGGGTTCTTAGAAAGGTTTGATGAAATGAATCGCAGAGTTTTAATCGCGCTGATTCTTACGCTTGCAGTTGCAGTTGGTGCTCAAGCCCAGTCCTGGAAAATTGACTATGGTAATGATCGGGGCAAGGTGGCGGTGTTTAACAGCAAAACAGACCCCAAATTTGCTGAAGATGCCCCTTATGGCCCAATGTCCTTCAGAATTTTTGGCCAGAATCTCTGGCTCCTTGATTCAATCGGTGGCAAACTCTATGGTTTCGACCAGAAGAATGAGCTTAAGGCTGATTTAACTGTTCCAGGCCTTGAAGGTTTTAAACTTCTTGAAGATTTTGCGCTGGTCGCCGGTGTCTCGGGGCAACCTGAATCAGTGTGGGTGGCCGATGCCTCAGACTGCATTGTTCGCAAGCTTTCTCTTGCCGATGGCAAAGAACTCTTACGGGTGGGCGGCCGTGGTGTCGAGCCAGGGCAATTTCTTCAGATTCATCAGCTTGAAGTCGATGCCGGCGGCAGGCTTTATGTTGGCGATTACGGTCGAACGGTAATTTCGGTATTCACTGCCTACGGCGAGCTCGTGCGCGAAATCCCATGGCAGCGTTCAGGGTTCGCCCTCGACAAGAGGGGCCGCCTTCATTTACTGAATTACAGTGAACGTGGTGGTTATTTCCATCGCATCTATTCTGCCCGGGGCCAGTTATTGAAGAGCGTTCATGTGGGCTTGCCCGACATGCAGAACGCCCGGGTCTGGAGTGCCGGAACCGACGACAGCCTTCTGGTTTCATTTGTACCTGCCGGCGGCTTTAAGGGTTCGCTGGTATTGGTCGAGATCAGCGACTGTGCTCGAATCAACCGCAGACTTGATCTTGTTCCCCCCGGTTCTATGAACAGATTCGTTGCCAGCGCCAATCAGACGATCTATGTTGCTGAGGCAGATTTCTTCGCTGCCCCCGAAGGCAAATTCGCTGTAAAAACTGTTGAATGGGACGTAACGAAATGATTAAAACTTACAGGCTTTTGTTGGTTTTTGCTTTGATGCTTTCTTCAGCTGGTCTGCTCGTTGCTCAGTCTGAATTTACCCGTGAACCCCTGTTCAAAATTGGTTCAGACATTGAAAACGGTCTGCTGGGCATGCGCAGCGCCGAAGGAAAAGTCTTTGTCGCTAACAGCTCCGGCAAATTCGTTCGCTTTGACCTTGAAACAGGCGAAGCTTTCGCCGGCAAAACTGACTCAGAAAAGATTCTTGATTTTGACGTGGTGCTTGGTCAGATGGTCTACATCGATGAAGAAGGGCACCTCGGCGGGCATCTTCTTCCTTCGTGGCCTGCCCGGACCTGGGATGCCTGCCGCATTGAGGCATGTGACGAAGGTCTGCTGCTTTCAGGCGGCGACAAAGCTTATTTCCTGGCAAAAAACGCCACTCAGGCAGCAGAAATTGATAACATAAACTTTGCCCTGCCTGTTCCTCACGGGTTCTTCTGGACAATGCAGCTCAAGCCTTCAGGAATCTGGGGTGCCGATCTTTATGACTGCCTTGGAAACCTGATGAGTGAGGCCTACACCTTCTCACCTGAATTCGTTCCCTCTGGCATAGAAGTCGGACCCGCCGGTTCTGAGGGCGAGCTTCTGGTTTCGTCAGTAGAGGGCACCACCCGCAAGCTCGCATTTATCGGCAATAACGGCCGCATGTTCTGGAAACTCGATGGCCCCGAAAAAGTCAGCCCACGTGACGTGGCATTCGATAACCAGGATAATCTTCTCGTTCTCGAAAGAAACGGCCGTGAGCTTTGGCTGAATCGCTGGAAGGTCACCCAGCCGGAGGGTTGATACTTTTCAACCCCTTGGATAAAGAAAAAATTCTTTTCTTTTTTCGCGAAACAGATCGGTGCCGCCACAGGCATTTGTAAGGATATCAGAGGGCTTCTCGCCGACGAGAAGCCCTTTCCTTATGAGGCTGGTTCCGGCCAGATAGTCGATAAAAGGCTCAGAAAGGCCAGGTCTACCGGCAAAGCTGACCTGGCCGGGGTGTGTTTGCATAAGAGCATACAGGGCAGCGACTCCAACATAAACTGCGTTATCTATGTTGCTGGTGAGGCTGTTGAGGTTGATTCCATTGCACTGTTCGCCAGCGCATTTGCCGAATTCAGGGGTAAACGAAGTTGCTTTGACGAGAATGTTCTCTGGCAGAAGTGGCTTGAGGCAATTTGCCCAGGCCTGGCCGTCTACCCATGGAGCTCCTAGATTCCTGAACGGGTCTGATGTTCCACGCCCCTCCGCCAGTTCGGTTCCTTCAAAAAGGCAGGTTCCCGGGTAAAAGGCAGCGGTTGCCGTATCAGGCATACTGGGTGAAGGCTTGAACCATGGAAAACCCAGCCCGGAAAAGGCAGTCGGGCAACGGTAATGCTGGCATTCATATACCTTGACTTCGATTTGCAGGCCGGCTTCCTTTTTCCACCACAACGCCAACTCCCCCGGAGTTAAACCGTATCTCAAGGCAACCGGCAGGTGCCCGACAAATGATTTAAGCTGAGGTTCGAGCATTGGCCCCTCAACGATGACTCCGCCCAGAACATCTGGCCGGTCAAGAACTGCAAAGTTGACACCGGCTTCATCTGCTGATTCCATGACATTGCGCAGGGTGGAAATATAAGTGTAAAACCTGACTCCAACATCCTGTATGTCGTAAATCAGCATATCAAGATCACGCAGATATTCCGGCGCTGGTTTTTTCATCGTTCCGTAGAGGCTGACAATTTCTACTTTGAGTTCTGAATGGCTTGAATCGGCAACGTGCTCCCCATCTGGGGCATCAGAATCAAAGCCATGTTCTGGAGTAAAGATTCGCTTCAGTTCAAACCGGCTGTCCTCAGCCAGCCGCCTTACCAGATGAACGCCGTGGCGGTCCCGGCCGGTAAAATTAGTTACCACTGCAACGCGAGAGCGGCCACGAGGATGATTGGCTGCAAAAAAGCTTTCAATCCCGGGTTCGAATTTCATTGTTTGCCAAGTTCCTTTAACGCATCAGAAATCAGGTAGAGAGATCCGGTAATTAGAATGCTTCCGCTTTCAGCCCGGCAAAAGGTGAGTGCTGAGCTGAGAGTGTCGAACCATTGCCACTTGTCGGCAAGGGGTGTCGAGCCAAACGTTTCTCTGGTCATGGTACGGTTGCAGGCGGGGGGGACAAAGCAAAGCCTGTGCCCAAAACTGCTGAGCTTCGCAGCCATTTCCACAAAGGGCTTGTCTTTTAACGCGCCAAAAATTATGTTCAACGGTGCGGGTGGCGGAAAATCCCGGAGATAAGATACCAGGGTCTCCAGCCCTTCGGCGTTGTGAGCACCATCCAGCAGAATTGGCGGGTTGCCTTCTATCCATTGAAGTCTGCCGGGCCATTTAACAGCCTCGATGCCTTTGCAGACCGCTTCATCTGGAATGGCGAAGCCGTGTTTGCGAAGTTGGCCGACCAGCTCCAGGGCAATCGCAAGATTTTCAAGCTGATGCTCACCGGGTAGAGCCAGAAAAATTGGCTCATCACAGAATGAAAGCTTAATAAGATGGCCGTCAGGGCGACTTTCAACGTTGGTGAACTCTTTACCCGGTCTGGCAACAATCAGCTGACTGTCTTTCTGGCGGCATGCTTTCTCAAATTCTTCCAGAATTTCGGGTGACTTCTCACCCGTTATCAGGGGGCGTTTTTTTCGCAGAATTCCCAGTTTCTCGTTGGCAATCGCCAGTTTCCCGATGCCAAGAAATTCCTGGTGATCAGTGCCGATGTTGGTAATTACAGAGACTTCAGGACTGCAAGCATTGGTTGAGTCGAAACGGCCGCCAAGACCTACTTCAACGATCGCCAGATCGATCTCGGCTTCGTTAAAGCCCCAGAATGCAAGGGAAGCGACTGCTTCAAAAAAGCTGGCAGCGCCGATTGAAGGCTCTTTCTCCATAACCTTGGCAACTTCCTGGATAGCCAAAGTGCCGTTGACCCACAATTTGTCTGACATTTGTTGGCCCTGAATTTTAATGCGCTCACGGATGTCTACAAGATGTGGCGAAGTGAAACTGCCGGTAACATAGTCTTCACATTGCAGAAGAATAGACTCTGTTATGGCTGTGACTGAGCCTTTGCCATTGGTGCCGCCGATCAGGACGCAGGCAAAATTATTCTGGGGGTTTCCCAGTTCTTCTAGGAGGAAGTTTATACGGTCGAGGCCATAGGGGCCTGTTCTGGTGCCTCTGTCGAGGATCCACCTGGTCGCTTCATGAATTTTCATGCTAATGGATTCCATTTGTGCGGTGAATTTGGGCTCAAGCGACGCTAATATAGCAGAATGCGCCCAACAAAAAAAGATAAAATGTATTGTTTTCTTACGTCTATCCTTGAAAATGCCGATTGTTTTATTGTACTCTGTTTGAACAGGATGGTGCTTTATGCTTTTTTTTAACGGGGATGACCCTGAAGAAATTGAAGATCCCAACGAAGATGACGAAGATCAGGAATCGGAGACGATTACCCAGAAGGTAATTGGCTGGCTCTGGTTCTTTTTTAAACTTGGCTTCGTTCTGAGTATTATTACGATTATCATCGTTACTGGTGCGGTTATTGGCATTGTTAAAGGTTTTTCTGAAAAAATACCCATCATTGCTGATAATTCTTACAGGCCTAATCTGACCTCTCAGGTTTTTGATACCAGGGGCACGCTTCTCGCTAAGCTGCACGCTGAAGAAAACCGCACGCGCATTCTTTCCAGCCAGGAAATCCCCGATATAATGAAGCATGCCGTGGTTGCGATTGAAGACGAGCGCTTCTACGAGCATTACGGCATCGACCTTGTCGGTATTGCCCGTGCCATGGCCAAAAATATTCAGGCCGGCAGAGTAGTGCAGGGGGCTTCAACCCTTACTCAGCAGCTGGTCAAAAATGCCTTTCTTACCAGTGAAAAAACTTTTAAACGAAAAGCTATCGAAGCAATGATGGCTTTTCAGCTCGAAAGAAAATACTCAAAAGAAGAGATTCTGACCCTCTATCTGAATGAGATCTATTTTGGTCACGGAGCCTACGGGTTGGCTGCCGCTGCTGAATTGTATTTTGCCAAAGACCCCAAAAACCTCACAATAAGTGAATGTGCTATGCTCGCAGGCATCCCGAAAAGTCCCGTTGCCTTTTCGCCCCTTAAGCATCCAAAGAATAACGAAGGGCGAAAATCTCTGGTGCTGGCAAAAATGGTGGAACTTGGCTTTATTACTCCAGCACAGTATGAGGAGGCAAAAGTTGACAAACCGGTTCTCCAGGAAATCAAAACCCAGGAATTCAAAGCTCCATACTTTGTGACTTATGTTCGCGACCAGCTGATTGAAAAATATGGAGCGAACCTTGTTTACAATGGTGGACTGAAGGTTTATACCACTCTTGATTATGACATGCAGCAGCATGCAGAAGCTGCAATGGCTTCCGCGCCAATTTTTAAAGAGTTTCCTATTACTAAATACCCAGGCTTGAATGGCTCTCTGGTTTGCCTTGATCCCAAAAATGGCCATATTAAAGCCATGTATGGTGGCAGAAGCTTTGAACAGTCACAATTTAACAGGGTTACGCAGGCATTTCGCCAGCCAGGCTCTTCTTTTAAGCCATTTGTCTATGCCTGTGCTCTTGAAGAGGGTTCTTTGCCGGGCGATATGGTTGTTGATGAGTTTATTTCATATACCAACCCCTGGACAAGAAAAGTCTGGTCGCCAAAAAACTATGATTTAAAGTTTCATGGGGCCGTGACCCTCATGAAGGCGCTCTGTAAAAGCTTTAACGTTCCGGCGGTCAAACTTATCGACAAGCTTACCCCGGCCAAGGTTATTCGTTTTGCCAAGCGTCTCGGGGTTTCATCGCCAATGGAACCAAACCTTTCACTGGCCCTTGGTTCCGGGCAGTTCACTCCGCTTGAAATGGCCTCTGCTTACGGTGTTTTTGCCAACTCGGGTATTTACTGCCCGCCTCTCTCTATTTTGAAAGTGGTTGACCGCGATGGTAATCTCATCGAAGAAAACCTGCCGCGCGCTAAAGAAGTTATGAAGGCCGTTAATGCTGCAATGGTCTGCGATATGCTTAAAACAGCCGTTGAACGTGGCACCGGTGCTCGCGCCAGAATACCCGGAAGGGCGATTGGCGGCAAAACAGGGACCACTAACGACTATGTCGATGCCTGGTTCAATGGCATAACCCCTGATCTGGTTACTATTGTTCAGTTTGGTTTTGATATGCCTAAAACCCTCGGAAAAGGCAAAGCGGGCGGTTCGGTCTGCGGTCCGGTCTGGAAGCAGTTTATGGAGCCGGTTCTTAAAAACTACCCGAAAAATGATTTTCCGGTTCCAGACGGCGCGGTAAGATGCCGGGTCTGCATGGCCACCGGCAAGCTCGCTTCGAAGGGTTGCCCCGGCAACGAAGTCGTTTCGCAGGTGTTTCCGATAGAATCACAGCCCCTCGTTGAATGTCGTCATGGTTCTGCAACTGTCGTTGCAGCTTCTAACGGTTATGAAGCCGATGATGATGGGGCTTATTCAGGAGCCGTGGCTGATTCAGGCTTTATGCCAGACGCTGACTTCTTTAGAGGAGACTACCAGGCAGGTGCCAATCGCCAGCCTGTTAAAGCCCCAGCCGTCAGCGGCAGCTGGATATCTCGCGATAACCCGGACACTGCTGTTCTTCAGAGTGTGGCGGCCAGGCCTCAGCCCTCTTATATTCCTGATGAAGCTTTTCTTGATGACGAAATGGCCGATGCGCCGGCGGTTGAAGAAGACGAAGTTCCTTCGCCAACTCCGATCCGCGAACCTGGTGTG